>DASSGT010000121.1:0-9384 GCA_035693345.1 Puia sp.
ATGATGTTGAAGGATGGCACGCAACGCCATATGTCGGACGTGAATTTTATGGGGTCTGGGGAGATTTTGATGTAAACATACATATAGACCAGTCATACATTCTGGGTGGAACGGGTTATCTGCAAAATCCGCAGGAAATCGGATATGGTTATGAAACGCAGGGAATGAAAGTGAACAGGCCGGCCGGCCCAAAACTGAACTGGCATTTTTTTGCACCGAATGTGCACGATTTCGTCTGGGCCGCAGATCCGGAATTCAAACACGTAACAAAAAAAATACGCAACGACCTGACGCTGCATCTCCTGTATAAAACAACCAATGAGAAGGAAGAAAGATGGCTGAATATCCTGACCACCGCCGAAAAAGCTCTGCCCTATATAGAACGTACTTACGGGCCATATCCTTATAAACAATATTCATTCATTCATGGCGGAGATGGCGGAATGGAATATCCGATGGCCACATTGTTAAAAGATGCCGGGGGCTGGATGCATGAATGGATGCATAGCTGGTACCAGGGAATGATGGGTACAAATGAATTAGAGTACCCCTGGATGGATGAAGGATTTACGCAGTATGCAGCTGCGCGGAACTGGGGATTCCTGAACAAGGATACATCGGCAGAACAGACTTTTAAGAAAGATTACAACAACTATTTTTATTTAGCAAAGAGTAATTTTCAGGAACCTATGACTACATATGCTGATTATTTCAGCAGCAATTCCGGATATAGCTTAACGAGTTATTATAAAGGACTTGTTTTTATGGAACAACTGGGTTATATCGTCGGACAGGAAAATCTGGATAAGATCTTATTAGAATATTATCGTGAATGGCGTTTCAAACATCCGAACGCGGATGATTTCGTCCGGGTGGCTGAAAAAGTCAGTAGTATTCAACTCGATTGGTATCAGGATTTCTGGCTTAAGAGCATAAAAAAAATTGATTATGGGATTGATAGCCTATGGGAGGTAAGCGGAAAGACCAGAATACGACTACGTATGCTCGGACAGGTGCCAATGCCTATCGATGTATTACTTCAATTCAGTGATGGATCAAAGGAACAGGCTTATATTCCTCAATATTCGATGTTCGGAACTAAACCAGATGAGAATAAATCCATCCCGCGATTTATTTACGCACCATGGAAGTGGACAAACTCCACTTATGAATTCGATGTAAACCATAAATTAACAGATTTGAGGCTCATCGAGATAGATGCCTCCCATCGAATGGCTGATGTGAACCGGAATAATAATAGACTTGAACTAAAGTGGTAAGTGAAAAGTTCCGGAAGGAATATGTAGTCGGAATATTCATTCATGACCTTCTGAAATATTTATTTATCGCTTCCACCCGGTTGCCGACATGCAGTTTTTCGTAAATATGATATACGTGTTTACGAACAGTTTCTGCACTTATAAAAAGATTCGCCGCAATTTCCTTGTATAAAAGCCCCATTGCCAATTGTTGAAGAATTTCATTTTCGCGATTTGATAGAGCTGGCAGGGCCTTTCCTTTTTTTGCATGAAGTGGAGTCCATCCCATTCCGCCATTATCATTCACCTGAAATACACTCACGACCTTACTGGCAATTAATCCGCTCATGGGAGCTCCTCCATCAAATACTTCCCGCAACGCCCGTAATAATTCGGAAGGCGCAGTTCGTTTCAGCATATACCCGTTTGCACCCGCACATAAAGCATCAAATATTTTTTCGTCGTCATCAAATTCAGTGCAAATCATGAATTTTAATTCCGGGTAATCCGGTCTCAGTTTCCGGATACAATCTATTCCTGACTCTCCATTTCCCAGGTAAATATCCATCAGCACCACATCCGGTTTGATCAGAGGAATCAAAACGATCGCTTCCTGCAGATCGCCATAACTTCCCATTAATTCAAATCCCGCGGTTCCTGTTATCAGTTTTTCGAGCGCATTACGCACATCCTGATTATCGTCGACAATCGTCACCTTTATCATATGTAAATATTATGAGGGCAAATTTTTAATTCATCCAGACTGTTTATCTTCCTTCATAAAAGTATCTACGTCTGAAAATGCGGAAATGTGTAAATCACCCTTAAGTTCGGAGATTGATTAAAATAAAATAACGGAAGAAACGGGGTGTTAAACTCTTTAATACTTCGATTTGCCTATTTCACGTGACGTTCGTATGGAACCTGGAGAATATATTTTTCGTGAAAGGACTCTTCTGGAAAGAGGTCATAGATTTCAAACAATTTGGGACGGGTGCGGCTTTCTGAAATTTCCGCTGCCAAATCTCCTCCCTTCAGACAAATCAGCCCGCTGGCGATCGGAAGAACGTCCGCATGGGTTGCTTCTAAGTTTTGCGGTTTCAATAACGGCCTCGCCCAAAACCAGAGGTCTTTTAATGGTGCAACTGCCCTGGAAACAGCAACATCAAATTTTCTTCCTTTTATTTCTTCGGCCCTGATATGTTCTGTGCAGATATTTTTTAGTGAGAGTGCATCGGCAACAGCATCGACTACTTTTAATTTTTTTGCAATGCTGTCAACAAGCTGAAATGTGGTTTCAGGAAAAAAAATGGCGAGCGGGATTCCTGGGAATCCGCCTCCGGTTCCGATATCAATAACGCGGGTTCCCGGAGGGAATTGAAATACCGCAGCTATACTGAGTGAGTGAAGTACATGTTTTTCATAAAGACTTCCGATATCCTTTCGCGATATGACGTTGATTTGCGCATTCCACTCCTGGTAAATACCTTCCAGCATACTGAGCTGGCGAACCTGTTCAGCAGTAAAATCAGAAAAGTAGCGGGTAACTACCTCCATTCCGCGCGCGGCTTCTTCCATAATGAAGGTGCAAAGATGATATAATATCCGATCATCCAGATATCCAGCAACCACCAGATAGGGAAAAGATCTGATTCACCCAGTTTCGTCATGCAGCGAAAATATACAAGTCCCTGCAAAAGGAAACGGACCAGGAATACAGCTATGGTTATTTGCCAGGGACCATAAATGAGACTGAGTATAAAGGCAGGATAGAATAAAATATGGCTGATGGAATAAAGTGCGAGCAAAATTTTATGCCTTGGTTTATAATATTTTCCGGTTGTGTAATGACGGGTTTTTTGTCGAACCCATTCTGCAAAAGTTTTCTTTGATTCGGAGTGGGTAAATGATTCCTGGTCGATGACAATCCGAGTGTTGGAAGCCTTTGCCACTTTATTAATAAATAAATCATCGTCGCCACCCGGCACATGATTAATGGAAGAAAATCCCTTGTTCCGTAAGAAAAGTTCTTTTTTATAGGAGAGATTTCTGCCGACTCCCATATAAGGCTGACCGGCGAGTGCATAGGATAAATATTGAATAGCAGAATGAAAGGTCTCAAACCGGATCAGTTTGTTCAGCAGCCCCGGTTTTTTCTTGTAGGGACTGTATCCGAGTACGATCTGGGTACCATCCACATACCCGTCCTGCATTTTTTCCACCCAAAATTCACTGGCGGGTAAACAGTCACTATCGGTAAGTACTAGTACCTCATGTCTCGCCTCTCGTATACCCATACTGAGGGGATATTTTTTACCTGGAATTCCCTTGGCTTCATATTCAAGATTGACAATGTGAAGTCCCTTAAAAGTTTTTTTAAATTCTTCCAGAAGGTATCGTGTGTCATCCTGGCTGTTATGATTCACAACGATTACTTCGTGGGTGCTTGGATAGGTCTGGGACAAAGCGCCCGGGAGATTTTCAGCCAGATTAGCTGCTTCATCCCGTGCACAAATAATGACACTTACCGGATGCTGCTGTGACTTATCCTTAGTGGGTTTGCGGTAAAAAGCCAGACGGATGAAAAACCAGAGATAATAAAAAAGTTGGACGAAGCAGATTAAACAAAAAAAAGTAAACCAGATCTCATTCCAGGAAAGGTAGGGGGGCAATTTATACATGAAAGACAAGTTAGTTCAGGATGGTAAAAATACGGTATTTAGGTCTAACCCTTTGAGCATAACGCTTAACGCCTAATGCGTAACTCTGAATGTCAAAAGCATAACGCTAAATGCTTTCTGTTTCGTGCTAACTGTTAATACTCTTATGCTTCTTATATCAAACTCTATTCGATTATCTCCAAAAGATTTGGGCGTTAAGCGCTCAGCGTTAGGTGTTCAGCGTTATCTTGCCGCCCTTATGCCTTCATTGACTTTTGAAAAAATTAGTCAGGACCCATCTTCATCGGCAAGGGCCGGATTAATGCGCACGGATCATGGAGAAATTCAAACACCGATTTTCATGCCCGTGGGCACAGCTGGCAGTGTAAAAGCAGTCACAGGGGATCAATTAACAAATGATATCAACGCGCGGATTATTCTTGGAAATACCTATCATCTCTATCTACGTCCGGGGACGGAAGTGCTGGAAAAAGCAGGCGGTCTCCACCGTTTTATGAACTGGCAGAAACCCATACTCACAGACAGCGGCGGATACCAGGTTTTCTCCCTTGCCGGCACACGAAAGATTTCTGAAGAGGGTGTGATGTTTAAATCGCATATCGACGGATCTGCCCATATGTTCAGCCCTGAAAAAGTGATGGATATCCAGCGAAGTATAGGAGGTGATATAATAATGGCTTTTGATGAATGCCCTGCCTTTGGTACCGGATATGAATATGCTGAGAAGTCGATGCACCTCACACACCGCTGGCTGGACCGTTGTATTGAAAGGTTCAGTAACACACCGGACCCTTATGGCTATTCGCAAAATTTATTTCCGATTGTACAGGGCGGAATTTTTGAAGATCTGCGCCGGCAGTCCTGTGCGTTTGTAGCTGACAGGCAGGCAGCAGGAAATGCAATTGGGGGATTAAGTGTTGGTGAACCGGAGGAAGAATTATATTCAATGACTGCTCTTTGCTGCGAATGCCTCCCACAGGAAAAACCACGTTATCTGATGGGTGTCGGTACTCCATGGAACTTGCTGGAATGCATTAGCCTGGGAGTGGATATGTTTGATTGCGTAATTCCTACCCGCAATGGAAGGAACGGGATGTTGTTTACCTCCAGGGGTGTCATCAACATTGACAATAAGAAATGGGAATACGACTTTTCACCTATCGATGAGGGTTTCGAATGTTCCTTCAGCAATCAATACAGCAAAGCTTACCTGCGTCATTTAATGAAAAGTAAAGAACTCACGGGACTCACGATTGCCAGTGTGCATAATCTTTCTTTCTACCTGCACCTCGTGCGTGAGGCGCGTGCACATATTGTCGCCGGAGATTTTTCAAATTGGAAATCCCGGCAAATTGAAATTTTAAAAGAAAGACTGTAATAATTGTTAATTGTCAATTGTCAATTGTTAATGCTGAAATTCACCTCTAATGATCTCTCAATTGACAATTAACAATTGACAATTGACAATTAATCAGTTTCCTCTCCAAGAATTATTGGTTTCATCAACATCCGGCAGGATCTTATCGGGATCGATCGTCACACTTTCAATTTTTCGGGACGACGGATAATAAAATCTCCAGCTGCTGCCTCTTTGCCAGATTTCTACAGGCAGATTTACTCTGCCGGTTTTGCCCCCTGTTTCTACAATTTCAATGGTGGCCGGCATAGGAAGTTTTTCCCGGTTCTGTATGTTTATTACAGATCCGTTTGCCGGATTATTTTCCGGATATTCCACACCAGTCACAGCCTGGTCAATCTTCCAGTTATTTATAAACCAGCCTCTCCAGAACCAGCTGAGATCTTCTCCGCTGCTATTTTCCATAGCATGAAAGAAATCCCAGGGCGTTGGGTGTTTATAGGCCCAGCTGCGGATATAATAACGGAACGCTGAATCGAACCTGGGTTCACCCAATATATCATATCGCAACAGCTCCAGACCCATACCAGGCTTGTCATATGCATTCACACCGAGATAACGGGCATTGGTGACTTCCGGGCTGGTTAAAATGGCTTCTGAATTGGGTTGAAAAAAACGTATGCCGCGTTCACGATAACGGGGCTTGGTAAAGAATTCGCCTTTATTGAAATCTTTATCAGTTACTGAATTAATGAACGTGTTAAAACCCTCGTCCATCCAGGCATATTTCCTTTCGTTACTTCCCACAATCATCGGGAACCAGGTATGACCGAATTCGTGGCTGGTCACATCCCATAATTCTTTTCCTTTTGAAATTAATAAACAAAACACCATACCCGGATATTCCATACCGCTGACTGATCCGGCCACATTTACAGCATTTGGATAAGGATAAGGAAACCATCGTGCAGAGTAACTTTCAATACATCCTTTTGTAAATTCGGTAGCTCTTTTCCATCCCTGTGGATCGCCGGCAGATTCGACCGGATAGACTGACATAGCCAGTGATTTTTTCCCCTCCGGAAGATTGATCCGGGCAGCATCCCAGATAAAACCGGCAGAGGAAGCAAAAGCCACATCCCGTGCACGGTGGCATTTGAAATGCCACACGAGTTTGTCTTTAGCTGTTCGACCGGATTTCTTTTTTACCTCATCTTCGGTTCGTATCAACACGGTTTTGTCGCTGTTACGTGCAAGTTCAAGTCGTTTGATCTGTTCTGTTGTCAATACTTCTGTCGGATTTAACAATTCTCCGGAAGCAACTACAAGCTGATCACCCGGTGTGGTAATAGTAAAATCAAAATCACCATATTCAAGATAAAATTCACCGGCCCCGATATAGGGATTACTATTCCATCCCAGGACATTATCATATACGCACATGCGGGGGTACCATTGAGCGATTGTATAAATCCATCCATTGGCTGTTTCAATACGACCCATACGGTCAGTGCCTTTTTCGGGAACGCTAAAACTGTATACAATATTTATTGACAACGAATCGCCACTTGACTTCAGATCTTCCGGAAGAAAAATCTGCATGCGTGTATCGTTGATTTGAAAGTGTATGTTTTGTTCTCTGCCCTGATATTTTACCGAAACAGATTGTATTTTATAACCACCTTCAAAACCCGGATTGGCATAACGACCACCCTCAACCGGAGTAGTGGCTTCGCCACGTGAATCTGATTTATAAATATTCTGATCCAGTTGCAGCCATAAAAAAGACATTGATTCGGGACTATTATTCTTATAGTTGATCAATACGCTGCCAGATATCTGGTGGTTCAAATCGTCCAGCGTAACCTGAATATGGTAACTGGCTTCGTTCTGCCAGTATTTTGGACCAGGTGTTCCTGCAGCCGTTCTGACCTCATCGCCAAATGCCGGATAAAAGACAGGTGCAAATGCCTCATGCTGATCATAATTGACAGCAGATTGTGAAAACGATACTTGGGAAACAAATAAGCTATAGGCCAGGATACACCATTTATTCTTAACAAACATCTAAATTGATTTAAGCCTGCGAAGATATATGGTAAAGTCCTTCTAAAACCTCTAAAATGTGACGGGTGGTTAAGGCCGGATAAGCTAATTTGCAGCCCTGAACGCATGAAAAAACTCGATTGGTATATACTCAGGAAATTTCTGACCACGTTTGTGTTCACCATGCTCTTAATCACTGTAATAGCGGTGGTTATTGATACCAGTGAGAAGGCAGACGATTTTGTTAAATCAGGGTTAAGCTCCTGGCAGCTCGTTACCCATTATTTCATTGGGTTCATTCCGTTCATTATGTCCATGATTTTTCCGCTCATGGTTTTCATTGCGGCGATTTATTTCAGTTCAAAGATGGCTGCTCAATCAGAATTCGTGGCCATCCTGGCCGGCGGTGTCCGATATAACCGAATGCTCAGACCCTTCCTGATCGGCGCCATTATTCTGGCTGTATTTTTCTGGTTTGCCAGTCAATACTGGGTTCCCAAAGCCAACGAAATCCGAACAAATTTTCAGTCAACCTATATCGACCCGCATAGTTCATATAACAGCGATCCATACCGCACAAATAATTTTTATTTAAGGGTAAATGCCGAAACATATGTGGGATTGCGATATTACGATACAGCAAGGAAAACGGCTGGTTCGTTCTTTATGTCTAAAATAAAAAACAATAAAATTTACTATAACCTGCGCGCGGAAACCATGCATTGGGACACAGTAAAAAAGAACTGGATGCTGACGAATGTCGTTGAACATACGAATGATGGTTTAAAAGAAACGGCCAGGAAGATTCAGGAAATGAACATTAATCTGAATGTAAAGCCGGAGGAACTGCGCAGGGACGAATATCTGAAGGATAAATTCACGACACCGGAATTAAAACGGTTTATTAAAATGGAGGAAATTCGTGGTTCTGAGGGTTTAAACACTTATAGGGAAGAGAGATACCATCGGGATGCGACTCCTTTCTCCGTAATTATTTTGACAATGATCGCTGCCGTCATTGCCACCAGAAAAGTACGGGGTGGAAGCGGATTGCTGCTGGCCGTAGGATTGGTAATGGCCGCCGTGTTCGTGATCATGGATAAGTTCTCCGTCACATTTGCCACCAAGGGAAACTTTTCACCCATGCTTGCAGCCTGGATGCCCAACATCATTTTTAGTTTCGTGGCATCCTGGCTTTACTGGAAAGCACCCAAATAAAAAAGGAGCTCAGAAGACCTGAATTATCGGATCCATTGATTTGTTCCTCCAGTAATCATGATTTAACTTTAACCACTCAACCAGATCATCTTTTAAACGCACGTCATGCCTATTAAAGAAAGGTTTAAGGTCAAAGCAGACAGTCTCAGTGCAGAGATAAAAGATATCCTGAAAGAACATGGCTCCAGGAAAATCGGGGAGGTGATGCTTTCCCAGATATACAGCGGTATGCGGGGTATGACCGGACTGGTCACGGAGACTTCGCTGCTGGACCCGCAGGAAGGCATTCGCTTTCGTGGTTATTCCATTCCCGAACTACAGGAGAAACTACCTCATTCCACCGCGGGCGGCGAACCTTTGCCAGAGGGATTATTTCACCTGATGTTGTTGGGCGAATTGCCCACAGAAAAAGATGTACAGGAACTTTCTGCCAACTGGCAGCGTCGCAGTCATGTGCCCAATTATGTTTTTGATGCCATTGAAGCAATGCCTGTTTCATCACATCCCATGACCCAGTTCGTAATCGCCATCATGGCACTGCAGACGGAAAGTGTATTTGCAAAGAAATATGCCGAGGGGATCAACAAGAAAGATTACTGGGAATACACATTCGACGATTGCATGAACCTGATTGCGCGCCTGCCCAGAGTAGCGGCTTATATATACAGACGCAAGTATAAAAACGGAGAACATAACCAGCCAAATGGATTGCTGGACTGGTCGAGCACCTCGAAGGGGCGATCTCGGCGGACGCGCGTGCCCGGGTCGTGGCCGCGAGCGAAGGTAATCCCCTGTTCATTATCGAGATGGTCACGCTCGCTGG
>DASSGT010000122.1:0-3022 GCA_035693345.1 Puia sp.
TGTTTATGACACGGCAGATCTTCGTCATTTCAGATCTTTTGACTATTGGCATGATTGGAATGCATCTTTGCTTCGCTCCGTAGTTGATTACAAAATCCGCGCGATGAGATCCTGAGCGGGATGTAAAAATTACGCAATCACAATTAACATTTGGAAATATAAAAAACGACTGGATGTAAAAATTACGCAATCAAAATTAACAATCGAATAATACGAATCAGCAAAAAATGATTGTAGTTTTGTGGATCCTTTATTATGAAAAAAACACACCCGCATTTCTTAAAATCGAAAAAGAAACAGAAGTCAGAATTGAAAATTCAGACAGAAAAAATATATCAGGACCTGGAGATTCCGCAAAGAACACAATTGCCGCCTTCAGAAGAGTTGATTGCCAAACTTAATCAGATTGCATCGCTTCCTCCGTTCAGTTATACACAGAAGACAAAGGATAACGACCCGCGCTAAATTAATCATTCATTGAAAAAAGTTGCCCCTCGTGGATTCGAACCACGATCTACAGATCCAAATTCTGTCGTGCTGCCGTTACACCAAAGGGCAATTCTTCATTGTTATACCAATAAAAAACCCCGCAATTTCTCGCGGGGCCGTATCGGGATGATTTATTTTGTTTCTTAAACGTCAATCAGCGCCAATAGCAGCCCGTTCGGCTGGTAAAAAAAGCTTGATTGACTTAATAATTTCATAAAGCTAATATAGAAATAATATTTTTTATTGCAAATAAAAGCCGGCATATTAAGATGGATGATTCAAATCTTTTGCTGTCCGCATACTTTATTCAATTGTTAAAAAAAACGCCCGTAGTCTTCGTCTGTAATGGCAACCTTACTTATCCCTACAGGCAAACGTCACGAGCGCTTGGTTAAATACAGAATTATGGAAGCCGCAAAGGTATTTCAGTATTTGCAATTTGTGATATAAGGGTAATTACTTAGAAGGATTTTGAAATTTCTTATTTTTTGCATTGAGAAAGATCGTAGACGTTTTTACAATTATTCGATTCGGCATAAATAATTACAACAACTGTGTATCGAATCGAATTGCTTAACAAATGCTTTTCATATATCGCCCGTGCCGGGAAAAGGAAGGGTACCTAATAATGTGTTCCATAATTCGTTATAAGATCAGGACCAATTATTGATATTTGTGACTGATGAAGAAATTTCTAACGCTTGCTTTAATCTTATTGATATCGGCATTTGACGGACTGGACGATCCGGCACAGGGCTGCAGTGTCCAAAACACCTCATTTATGAGTGGAGAATATGCCGCCTACAATATCTATTATACACTCGCCGGAATGTTTTTCGAAGCGGGCACCGTGAATTTCACGTGCAGAACTGAACAGCTTGGATCTAAACCTGTATATCATATTACGGCGATCGGCCGGACAATTCCCTTTTATGACCATCTTTATAAGGTTCGCGACAGATATGAAACTTATCTTGACACGGGTTCCCTGCTTGCCTATCAGTTCAGTCGTTCCACGTTGGAAGCCAATGTAAAAAAATACGAGAATATCCGGTTCAACCGTGAGATTCAAACCGCCATCACCGACAGTGGCGTCTATAAGGTCCCTGCCTGCGTGCTGGATGTGCTGGGTGCTGTGTATTACGTCCGGAATCTGTCGATTGAAAATCTTCATCCGGGCGATAAGGTCGATTTCCAGCTATTTCTCGAAAATCAATTGTACAAGTCCTATGTGAAGTATATGGGTAAGGAAATCATCAATACCAAATACGGGAAGTTCCACGCGATCAGAATAAAACCATTGCTCATAAAAGGAAGCATGTTTGACCCCGGTGAAAAGATGACGGTTTGGGTCAGCGACGATGCAAATCATATCCCACTCCGTATCCAGGCTTCCATCCGGATCGGCAGTGTAAAAGCCGACCTGATGGAATTTAATAATCTGCGCTGGCCGCTAACCTCGCTTATCAGCAAATAGTATTTATTAATTGATTTAGAAACCTGCATCTGACCCGTTAGACTCCTACATAGTTGGTCAGCTTACGAAATGCCCGACAACACATTCGACAAATTTTTCTCTGGGGTGTGGTGCTTTTACCTGATCACAACAATGCCGTATGGATTGCATGATGGTCTGCGGAGATTTTAAAGGATAATGTTTTTTAAGTTTGTCGGCAAGATATTCCACTTCCCAGTGTTCCTTGCATGAAAATTTTGAGGCATCTTTTTCATCTTTGATTTTACGGTTGTCGTACGAAGACCAGTCTTCCAGTAAGATGGGATGTGGCATGTGAATCGTTTGAGCGAAGTTATGCAATTAGCCGCGCGAATTCACTTCTATCGGAATAGCCTTCCCGCGGATAATACTTGCCGATAATCAACGTTCTTAATAAAGAACTCCCCAAGCCGATGAAAAACACCCTTCTCCCACTATTGTTTATTTGTGCGTCCAGCCAATCAAACGCCCAGGAACCCAAGGAGGATTATATGGTTGTACCCATCGTTTCGCAGCAATCATTTTATTTAAAAAGCAGCACAACCAAAACAGGCAGAGAAGTATTGCAGGTTAATCTGCCGGCAAATACGGTTGAATGGTATTATACGGTCACCACACGGTCGGGCAATGGTCAGTTTTCGAACAGCGACCTAACAGGACAGCTGGTGAGATTGGTTGACCCCAATCACGGCATCAAACCCGGAGCAATTGTGCATGTTCCCAAAGGAACCAGTGTCTGCGATGTTTATCTGATGACAAACCCCCACGAGGTGAAAAAATATGTCAACGATCGGCCCGCAGGCAGTTTCCTGATGAACGATTCCCGGGAGCACTATATTTCCGGTGCCATTGTGGTAAAAGACTTTCTGGATGGTACCTGCTTTCTGGTCCTGCGGAACCCCGGATCCTCCCATGGGGTGCACGTCAATATTGAAGTCACGGCTATTGTATTGTCTTCAACAGTTGGTAGCAGTACCGCTATGCAATAATCAATCACTATTTCTGCATGGATTTCCAAACCGGCATATAATCATATGT
>DASSGT010000123.1:0-8408 GCA_035693345.1 Puia sp.
TGTCACCGTACCGAAACCGGACGATGGTCGGCGCCGGAAAATTTAGGCCCGAACATCAATACGGCGGGTGACGAAAGTGCACCATTCATCCATGCAGACAACAGCACATTGTATTTTACTTCAAACACTTTGCCCGGTTACGGAGGTACTGATCTGTTTGTGGTTCGTAAAACCGCAAGCGGTGAATGGGGCATTCCTGAAAACCTCGGATACCCTGTCAATACAATTGAAAATGAAGGCAGCCTGATTGTTTCTGCAGACGGGAAAACGGCCTATTATGCCAGTGACCGTGCAGATACCCGCGGCCAGCTTGATCTCTATTCCTTCGAATTGCGTAGTGATGTCAGGCCTGCAAAAACAATATGGGTGAAAGGGAAAGTATATGATAAAAAAACAGGCAAGGGACTTCCCTCTTCTGTGGAGCTGGGCGATCTGGGCAATAAGAGAATCATCAGCAAACTACAGACCGATGAAACCGGCAATTACCTGACCACACTGCCGCTGGGTAATAATTATGCATTCAACGTGAACCGCAAAGGATACCTGTTTTTTTCTGAGAATTTTAATCTCTCCAATCCATCCGCAGATTCTGTTTACCAGTTGGATATTCCGCTTCAGCCTATTGAAGCGAATGCGAGTATTGTTCTGAAAAATATTTTCTTTGATAACAATCAATATGAACTTAAACCGGCTTCGCAGGTAGAGCTGGATGATGTCATTAAACTGCTGAAAGAAAATCCTTCGGTCTTCATTCAAATTAATGGGTATACGGACAATGTGGGCAAACCCGCCGATAATCTCCTGCTTTCACAAAACCGTGCAAAGGCCGTTGTGAATTATCTGAAATCCAAAGGCATTGACCCGAGAAGATTGTCTTTCAAAGGATATGGTGAAACGGAACCCGTTAGTGCGAACACGACAGAAGCAGGAAGAGCGCAGAACAGGCGGACGGAACTAAAGGTTGTTAAAACACAGTAATGATTAGTGAAATAACGCTTCACACTCACGTTATTTCATCCTATTCATTTTTCCCTACGCATTTAGCTTTGGAAAAAAAATTTGTATTCAGATCTGCCTTACCTGATCAGTCTCACGCAGGTTCCCCATGTAGGATCTATTCACGCCAGAATATTGTTGCAGTATTTCGGCTCGGCGGAACAGATATTTAAATCCACCGTACACAATCTTGAAAACATAGAAGGAGTCGGCAGGATCAGGGCCCAATCGATCAGGTCATTCAGTGATTTCTCGCTGGCTGAAAAAGAAATTTCATTTATTCAGAGATACGGGATCCGCGCATTGAGCCTAATGGATACAGACTATCCACAGAGATTATTAACCGCATCCGATGCGCCCGTGTTGTTGTTTTATAAAGGCAATGCCGATCTGAACAAAGCCAAAACGATTTCCATTGTGGGTACCCGGCGTAATACTGAATATGGCAAACAGATTACTGAAAAAATAATCCGGGAACTGGCGGGTTATGATGTGCTGATCATCAGCGGCCTTGCATTTGGAATTGATGCCATCGCACATAAAGCGGCTTTAAAACAGGAACTTTCAACAGTTGCGGTACTGGCACATGGACTGGCGTCGCTGTATCCGCCCGAACATGGACAACTTTCAAAACAAATGCTGAAACAGGGCGGCTTGATCACAGAATATATAAGTCATGTAAAAGCAGAAAAACATCATTTTCCCATCCGAAATCGTATTGTCGCGGGCATTAGCGACTGTACGATTGTAACAGAAACAGCCGTGAAAGGAGGCAGTATGATAACTGCTGATCTGGCCAATGGCTATAATCGCGAAGTGTTTGCCATTCCCGGCAGAATCTCCGATTTCAAAAGTGCCGGTTGCAACTGGCTGATCAGAAATAACCAGGCGATTCTGCTGGAAAATATTCATGATCTTGTTAAAGTCATGGGCTGGGAGGAAAAGACAACAAGAGAAAAAAAACAGGAAGAATTATTTATTGTATTAACAGAACCCGAGCAACGCATCATCGATCTTCTGAAAGAAAGGGAACAGATGCATATAGATGTGATCAATGCGACCACTGGCTTTCCGAATAGTCTGAACGCAGGCGCTTTACTCGAGCTTGAAATGAAGGACCTTATCTGTATAATGCCGGGGAGAATTTATAAGCTGAAAGCGTAAAGCGCAAAGCGTAAAGCACTTATTATCAGTTTTATCGGGGACAAAATTGATATCCTGTTCGTTAATCATTAATAGTTAATCGTTAATCATTAAATTGAATTTGGTACCAATTTATCCCTTGCACTATCTTTGCACATGGCAAGAATAAATTCCTCTAAAAGCCCTCTCCCACCCAAATTTTTCGGCGACGGTCTTACGTTCGATGATGTCTTATTGTTACCCGCTTATTCAGATGTACTTCCGCGGGAAACAGATATCCGGACACAGTTAACAAAGAAAATCAGTTTGAATATTCCAATGCTTTCGGCAGCGATGGATACTGTAACCGAAGCAACCCTGGCCATTGCACTGGCAAGAGAAGGCGGCATGGGCATTCTGCATAAAAATATGCCGGTAGATAAACAGGTTGAGCATGTGCGGAAAGTAAAACGAAGTGAAAGCGGTCTGATCATCGACCCGATTACCTTACATCCCAATGCAACCATTGGTGATGCCCTTACCCTGATGAAGGAAAATAAGATCGGAGGAATTCCCATCATCGACGACAATCAAAAACTGGTAGGCATTCTCACCAACCGTGACCTTCGGTTCGAAGACGACAGAAAAAGAAAAATCCGGGAAGTGATGACAAAGGAAAATCTCGTCGTTGCTCCGGAAGGAACGGATCTGAAAATGGCAGAAACCATTCTTCGAAAATATAAAGTGGAGAAACTTCCGGTGGTCAATAAAGCCGGTAAACTCATCGGACTCATAACCTATCGCGATATACTCCAGCTCTCAAGTTTTCCAAATGCTGCCAAAGATGAATTCGGAAGACTCCGGGTGGGTGCGGCGCTGGGCATCACGAGAGATCTCATGGACCGCGCAGCCGCACTATTACAAATCGGGGTTGATGTGGCCTGCCTGGACAGTGCACACGGACATAATACCGGTGTACTCGATGCTTTGAAAAAAGTTAAAAAGAATTTTCCCAAACTACAGGTGATCGCCGGCAATGTGGGTACTGCCGCAGGCGCAAAAGCACTTGCACAGGCGGGTGCCGATGCAGTGAAAATTGGTGTTGGTCCGGGATCCATTTGCACCACACGTATTGTAACAGGCACAGGCGTTCCGCAAATCACCGCCATCATGGAAGCTGCTTCTGTTTTAAAACCGCTCGGCATTCCGCTGATTGCGGATGGAGGTATCCGTTATACCGGCGACCTCGTGAAGGCCATCGCCTCCGGGGCGAATGTTGTGATGATGGGAAGTGTTTTTGCAGGAACAGAAGAAAGTCCGGGTGATACCATCATTTATGAAGGGAGAAAATTCAAACAATACCGCGGTATGGGATCACTGGGCGCTATGACGCAGGGCAGCAGTGATCGTTATTTCCAGGATGTGGAGGACGGCATCAAAAAACTTGTTCCGGAAGGTATTGAGGGTCGTGTGGCTTTTAAGGGAAATCTGAATGAAGTTGTGCAACAATATACCGGTGGTTTAAGAGCCGGCATGGGTTACTGTGGCGCTAAAAATATTGCAGCCCTGCAAAATGCACAGTTCATAAAAATTACAAACGCCGGTATGCAGGAAAGTCATGCACATGATATTGAAATCACCCGCGAATCCCCTAATTACAGTCGCTAGATATCTGCATCTTTTTCCAAAAAAATCCGGAATGAAGCATTTCGCTATCGCTGTCTTTCTTTTTCTGATTTATATCACCGGTTTCGCGCAGGCGAATAATGATTCCTGTACTATGGAAATCAGCCTGCTCACCTGTGCACCGGGCACTGATTTGTATTCTATATTCGGACATACAGCTATACGCGTACGCGATGTTCGCAGAGGAATGGATATCGTATACAATTATGGCACTTTTGATGATTCCGACCCCTTGTTTTACGTACATTTTACCAAGGGCATCATGAACTATTCCCTGTCTGCAGAAACATACGAAAACTTCATGTCGGAATACGAATATGAACACCGGGCGGTGATGGGTCAGGTTTTGAATCTGAGCTGTGCGGAAAAAAATCAGCTATATGAAGCGCTGAGAAAAAATACGCTGGAAGAAAACCGTTTCTATCAATATCGTTTTCATACCGATAATTGCACCACACGCGCGGGCAGGATCATTGAATCCAATACGAAGGATTCACTGCGATATGAAAATATTCTGCCACAGCCGGGACCGAGTTTCCGGGATATGATTCATGAATACCTGGATCCGCAGCATCAGTACTGGTCTAAATTCGGAATTGACATGTGCCTGGGAATGAATCTCGACATGAAACCATCGAATGTACAGGCCATACATTTTCTGCCTGACTATCTGTTCAGGGGAATGGACCATGCCATGGATGGAAATAAAAAGCTGGTGGTTGAAAAACAAACGCTGTTATCTTTTCCGGAAACAAAAATTCCCGCTAATCCTTTTACTCCCATGGTTGTGTTCACCATCATAGGGGTGCTGGCCGTTGTATTTTATTTTTTGAGAAATAAAACACCGCTACTGATTTTCGATATCAGTTTCTTCAGTCTGATCGGGCTGTTCGGCCTCCTGATAGCCGCTTTATGGTTGGGGCGAGTGGATGACGTTTGCAGAAATAACATCAATATTTTCTGGGCACTCCCTACCCATCTGATTGCCGTCTTTTTCATTCGAAAAAAAGCGGTATGGATAAAATATTATTTTCTGGTCACCGCAATCCTTGCCTCTTTGTTATTGATCGGATTTCCCTGGTGGCCTCAAAGAATGAATGCTGCAGTACTTCCCATACTTGGCATCATTGTATTCCGGAGTTATTGTTTATTTCTAAATCTGAATTATGCTGAAAAAAATAATATTCAGAGAATGTGAACTGGTGTATGAAATAAGAGGAAAGGGAACAGTTGTCATGCTGGTGCATGGATTTACTGAAGACCGCAGGATTTGGGATCCTTTCTTATCCGGAATAGAAAATAAATATCAGTGGATCATACCGGATCTGCCCGGTAGCGGTGATTCAGTGTATAACAACTCGCTGAAAAGTCTCAGTGATTTTGCAGAATTTATCCCCGCCCTTCTTGAAAGTGAAAATATTCATGAACTCATATTGATCGGACACAGCATGGGTGGTTACATATCCCTGGCATTTGCAGAAAAATATCCTGACAAAATCCGCGCTTTGGGACTATTTCATTCCAGTTCATATCCGGATTCCGAAGAAAAGAAAGAATCCAGGAATAAGAATATCCGCTTTATCCAAAATCACGATCCTTCGCTTTTTGTGGAACAATCAATACCCGGCCTCTTCTCTGACTCTTTTAAAGCCGAACATCCTGAGGAAATACAAAAACTGGTTGACCGCTACGCCAACTTCAAACGGGAATCCCTCGTACAGTATCTGGATGCCATGAAAAACAGGCCGGCGACTACTGATGTCCTGTTATCAATTACCAAACCGGTGTTATTCATTATCGGAGAAGAAGATAAAGCCGTACCAATGAAAGATTCGCTTGAACAATGCCATTTACCCCGGATTTCGTACATTCATATCCTGACGCACACAGCCCATATGGGCATGATAGAAAACTCCAGCCTGTGTAATTCATTTGTTGACGGATTCCTTTCAGCTATTCCCGTTTAATCTAAAGCAGCTACCCTGGGTGAACCGAACTTTCAAAATATTAGTCCTGTCCCTTTTACTTATGGCGCTGGCCTTCAGGGGTTATTGCAAACACATAAAAGGTGGTGAAATACATTACACATATCTCGGGCCTTCCCCTACACAGCCAGGATATGACCGTTACCAGCTGAGACTTCGTCTTTTCATCAGCTGCCAATCCACCACGGGTCAGCTGGAAACTACCGTTGTGCTGGGTATTTACCGGAACTCCGACAATTACCTGGTACAGGACGCGGCGGCGAACCTTACAGAAAGCGAACAGATTAATCTGACCAAACCCAGCCCCTGCATCGTGCATCCATCCCCGGTATGCTATTGGATCCGGGAGTTTACCACGGTCGTGGAACTTGAAAAATCGCCGCAAGGTTATACAGTGATTTTCCAGCGTTGTTGCCGGATTGACAACATCCGCAATATCAGCCCGAATGTAAATGTCGGTGCCTCCTATTTCTGCGAAATTCAGGGAACAAATTCCATCGGAGAAAATGGTGTCAATTCAAATCCTGATTTTGGTATCAAAGACACGGTGCTGATCTGCCAGGGTAAAAGATTCAAACTCGATTATAGTGCTGTTGATGCAGAAGGAGACTCACTGACCTATGAATTCTCATCCGGATACGCCGGCGGCGGAGAAAATAATGCGGTAGTTACTAATCCCGGTCCGCCATTTACCTGGCAGCCTCTGCGGTACACGGCACCTTATTCCGGATTAAATCCACTGGGAGCATCTGTTACCATCGACAAAAAGACCGGAATTATATCGGGCGTTGCGCCACCGGGTGGTGACTATGTGGTTTGCGTGCTGGTTAAGGAATACCGGGCCGGCGTTTTGGTTTCAACCCACCGGAAAGATTTTATTATATCGGTGGATGACCGATGCGATTTCCCTTCTGCCGATCTGAATCCAAGTTATATTACTTGCGATGGCTTTAATTTCAGTTTTCATAACGAAGCCGCATCCACGCCACTGGTTCATAGCTATTATTGGGATTTCGGCGTCCCGGGGTTAACAAATGATACCAGTAATGCTGCAAAACCTACATTTATCTTCCCCGACACAGGCGTTTATACGGTCCGTTTTTATGTAAACAAAAATGAGCCGTGTACCGACAGTGCTTCCACCCAGATGAGTGTGTTTCCCGGTTTTTTTCCGGCATTCAATGCCTTTACATCCTGCCTCAAAAACCCGGTATTATTCAGGGATACTACCCAGACCCGATATGGAACAGTGTCATCATGGTATTGGAATTTTGGTGATCAGAACAATGTCGGTGATACGGCACTTATTCAGAATCCTTCCTATCAATACACCGATACGGGAATGAAATCTGTTACCCTGGTCGTTGCCAATAGTAAAGGATGCCTGGATTCTGTCAAAAAACAGATCGATGTAACGGGCAAACCCACCATCCTTTTTCCCTTCCGCGATACGCTGATCTGCAACATAGATACACTCCAGTTGCACGCCGTGGGAAATGGAGATTTTACATGGAGCCCTTCTGCCGATATGATCAATCCCAATTCAGCAGATCCTTTTGTTTTTCCGAAAACGACAACATATTATACAGCAACGCTGAGCGAGCCGGGCTGTTCCAACTCGGATTCTCTGCGCGTGCGCGTAGTGGATCATGTAACATTATTTCCCGGAAATGATTCTACGATCTGTCTCGGTGATACGATTACGCTGAATCCATCCGGTGACGCATTATATTTTGACTGGTCACCTGTCAGTAGCATTATAGATAATCCCAAATTAAAAAATCCGCATGTTGCACCTGCGGGTAACACAATGTATTCGGTGGTAGCCAGCATTGGTAAATGTTTTACGACGGGTAGTGTAAATATAAAAACGGTTCCTTATCCATTTTCAGATGCCGGTGCCAATGCAAGGATTTGCTGGATGGATACAACCACGCTGGACGGGAAAGCGAAAGGATCGAGGTATGTCTGGCAACCCGCCACCAACCTGAGTAACCCGGCGATTCTGAATCCACTGGCCTATCCGCTTCAAACAACCGAATATGATCTGCTGGTATATGATACGCTGGGCTGTCCCAAACCCGGCATTTCAAGAGTGATTGTAAATGTAAATCCTCAGATTATTGCCTTTGCCGGAAATGATACATCCATCGTTGTGAATCAGCCCTTACATATGCACGGATCCGGTGCGCCATCTTTTTTATGGTTTCCTCAATTTGGTCTGGACCGAAACGATATATCTGATCCGGTTGCTATGCTGAGTCAGAATCAGACCTATTTGATGAAAACATTTACGGAAGACGGATGTTTTGCTTATGACACGATCAACATTAAAGTATTCACCACGGCGCCTGATATCTTTGTGCCCAATGCCTTTACACCGAATAATACAACAAATAATATTTTCCGACCCATTCCCGTGGGTATTTCTTCCATCGAATATTTCAGGGTCTACAACCGGAACGGTATGCTATTGTACAACACAAGTCATATCGGAGGCGGATGGGATGGAAACTATAACGGTAAACCACAACCGGTCGGCGGTTATGCATGGATGGTTCAGGGCACGGATTACACAGGCAAAACAGTTACAAAAAAAGGAGTGGTCGTGTTGATTCG
>DASSGT010000124.1:0-2695 GCA_035693345.1 Puia sp.
TATGGCATCAGTAAAATATATCTGCAGGGGATCGGAGGAAAGCTGATGTTGTCCGGGTCCAATACCCATGATTTTTTCTCCATAGATAGCAATATCTACAGGCTGGTCTGAATGAACAATGGATAGATGATTAAGAAGCACCTTGTTTTCTTAAATGTAATCCGTAAATGACCGGCAGTCCTTTAAAGCGTTCGTAGACGGCCAGAGCGTTTTTTTTCTCGTAATATGACCGGACATCCTCATTCACCGTTTTTTCCTCTTCCCGGATCAGTATGCATCCGGCGTTATAAAAAATTTCCCTGATTTTTTCGATCGGATGAATATAATTTTTTACTGACAGACTTCTGCCACCATGACTAAAGCTTCTTTTACCACCTTGTGCGAGTAAGGTGGGATGGAAATCGGTCACCAACAGTTCGCCTCCATTTTTCAGAACCCTGGACCATGAAGCAATCGCCTCTTCAATATTTTTAATATGAGCGATCGTGAGGGTTGAAATGATCATATCTATGGATGAATCCGGTATTGTTGTTAACAGATTATCGGTTGTTTTTTGCGTCAGGGCGAGCGGAAATTTACTTTTCAGAAGCTCCAGCATGGAACCTGAAACATCAAAACCAGATAGACGCGATGGGTTTTTTGAATAGATTTTTTGCCAATGCCTGCCGGTACCGCAGCCAATATCTATTACTTCTTTGTCCCTGAGGTCGATATTTTTAATGAGTTCCGAAAAGATCCTTTCATCCAGATCCAGCATGAGATTGCCGGGCTGTTTGTCGTAATTCGCTGACCAGATTTCATATGCTTTTTCCGGAGCCAGATCAGATTTTGACAGGCCCGTTTTATCAAGAAAAGCCCTGAAAGTTGTAATCATTTTGTTTACAGACGTTTGGATATCCGCCATTTCTTTCTATAAGTACGGAATTTCAGCGGAACAGGTTGTATTTCTGCTTTTTAATATGGTATTTGCAACCCGTGCAGGATGGCCGACGTATCCACATGAGGAGCGGGGCACCAGGTCCCGGGAATTTCTATGAATGGTATTTTATTATTCAATCCCAGAAGTGCCAATGCCAAATATCGAGTACCCAATTCCATCCTGAACATAGCCGCTTCCGTTGAAGGTAAATATCCCTGGGTAATTGTAGACGGAAACCGGGAAACAGATCCTTTGTCAAGGATCATGCAATGGCTCGAAACGGGAGATTACAAATATGTTGGATTTACGGTCATGCCCGGTCCGCAGCTGAAACAGGCAATCCCATTTTCAAAGACGGTCAAAGAATACTATCCCGAGATAAAAATGATCTGGGGTGGCTATTTTCCAACGAACCAGTTCAAGCCCGTTTTGCATTCCGGTTATGTGGACTTCGTGATCAACGGACCCGGAGATCATTGTTTCCCACAACTGATCGATGCTCTTGAAAATAACAAGCCGTATGAGCTGATAAATAACCTGATTTATAAGTCGGGCGACCAGATTGTAAAGACCAGAAAACAGGATCTGATTGAACAGGACGAATTGCCGGATCTGCCTTATGACAAGCTGGCTTCGATTTATCCGATGGAAAAATATCTTGGTAAAACCTATCTCGGTAATAAAACACTTGCCTATCATTCAAGCATCGGATGTCCTTTTACCTGTTCTTTTTGTGCTGTCGTTCCAACGTATGAAGCGCGATGGAAAGCAAAATCAGCTCAAAAAGTTTATCGTGATATTAAGTACATCAAAGATAAATGGGGTGCCGATGCCATTGAATTTCATGATAATAATTTTTTCGTTTCAGAGAAACGCACGGTGGAATTTGCAAAACTCATCATGCCGGAAAAAATGAGCTGGTGGGGTATGGCAAGGATTGATACGATGCATAAATTCAAGGATGAGTCCCTCGCGCTGATCAGGGAGTCGGGTTGCCGGATCATTTTTTTTGGTGCAGAAAGCGGCAATAATGCCTTATTGAAACAAATGGATAAGGGAGGCACGCAAAATGGTGATCAAATAGAGGAATTTGCGGCCCGAATGAAAAAATTTGATATCATCCCCGAGTACTCCTTCGTTTTGGGTATGCCGGCACCTACACCTGAACAGGTAGAAGCACAGATTGATTTTGAAATCGGCTTTATTAAAAAAATAAAACGCATTAATCCCCATACGGAAATCATTTTATATACATACAGTCCAGTGGCTACTGAAGGGTCTGATCTGTACAATGATGCTCTTTCAAAGGGATTTAAGTTTCCCGAAAAACTGGAAGATTGGATCAGTCCGGCCTGGGAAAATTTTGACCTCCGAAAAAATCCGTTAACTCCCTGGCTCACGCCGGGCATGATTGACAAAATCAAAAACTTTGAGACGGTATTAAACGGATATTACCCAACCGTAACAGATATACGTTTAAACGATTTCAAAAGGAAAGCCATGCATCTGGTAGCCGGCATCCGGTATAAAATCAATGTGCACAAATATCCATATGAAATAAAATTGTTACATCGTTTGTGGAAATACAGGCAGCCTGAAATTCAGGGATTTTAATGGCCATCCAGTCACTATATCAAACATATAACCGGTTTCTTACGCTGCAGACTGATAAAATCAGCAGCCTGCCGATTGTTATCCTCATGCCACACAGTTCCTGTAACTGCCGTTGTGTAATGTGCGATATCTGGAAAGGAAATCATCATCTCAGGCAGCTGG
>DASSGT010000125.1:0-2315 GCA_035693345.1 Puia sp.
TATTATGCCCGTATTTTGTGACTGAATATATCAGGTTGCTTTTCTGAAAAGATCTTTTCTTTTAAAACGCCCACCCTCGTCACCGGCCGCAGAAAAAGCTAAAATATCTGCTTTCTGATCGGACTGTTTAAAATTTGCAGCTTAAGGATTTAGTATTTACGCTCGTCTCTCTATTCTACGGATCATAGTATGGTGTTCGTGTCCGAACCGATGGCAGGTTTCATCTATTGCATGTAATATTCAAACCTACCATCATGACTAAAAAATCTACACGCATCATCGCGGCCTTCCTTTTTCTTTCATTCACTTCAATACACATACTGGCACAGACAAAAAGGGAAATTGCCGGAAAATTATTTTTAGATCAGTCGGGTCGTGCATTTCCGCGCGATTTAAACCGGCTCACATTTTTTTTACATCAGCCTTTCCGTTCCTATGATGGTACGGGAAATAATATTTCGAGCCGTCAGGCATTGGAATGGGGTGCTACTGATATTGCTTTGTTTCGGGAATTGCCGGCGCAATACGGAGCCACAGATCCCAATAATGCGATGGCCGGCAGCACCAGGCCAAGTGCCAGACAGATATCCAATCTTTTGTGCGATGAACCGGTAACCCATTTCAACGCCCGCGAACTAAGCACTTACGTATATGTGTGGGGACAGTTTATCGATCATGACATGAGTTTAACGCCAACCGGTACCACCGAATCAGTTCCCATTCCATTGCCTCCGGATGAAACGGTTTTTACAGAAGAGATTCCTTTCGAACGGAGTGAAGTCCGGACGGGAACCGGAATACAAAATCCCAGACAACAAAACAATCTGAATACTTCATGGATCGATGCTTCGATGGTGTATGGCTGTGATTCCGTGAGAGCCAGGTGGATGCGCACATTCAGCAATGGTAAAATGAAAACATCATCCGGTAATTTTCTGCCCTGGAATACCATTACCGGTGAATTTTCCGCGGCCATAGATCCGAATGCTCCGGATATGGCAAATGACGGCGGGAAAACGATAAAAACATTTGTAGCCGGTGACATCCGCGCGGCGGAACATCCGGGAATTACTGGTTTGCACACCCTATTTGTAAGGGAACACAACCGGATCTGCGACCGCCTGGTAAAGGAAGGATTTCGTAATGACGAAATCATTTACCAAATGGCACGAAAAGAAGTGGGCGCTTTGATTCAGGCAATCACTTACCAGGAATTCCTTCCTGCCGTGGGAGTAAACCTGGATAAATACACCGGGTACCGGGCCAATGTAAGACCAGACATCACAAATATTTTTGCAACGGCGGGTTATCGCATCGGTCATACGATGGTTGCTGATGATATTTTCCTTCGTAATAATTTATGCCAGGCAGTGGATCCCGGTGTACTGGACCTGGTAGATGTTTTTTGGACTCCCAACGCTGTCATCAATTATCAGATGGAGCCTTTCTTAAAAGGGTTTGCCAGCCACACACAATACGAAACGGATACAAGAATCAATAGCGTGCTCAGAAATTTTCTGTTTGTCAGCCCGAATGATCCCACAAGATTCGGTATCGATTTGGCGAGCCTGAATATTCAGCGGGGCCGCGATCATGGCTTGCCTGATTATAATACCGTTCGCAAATTTTATACGGGCAGCGGCGTTACCGGTTTTTCACAGATCACCTCAGATACAGCCCAGGCAAATTCTTTGAAAAAACTTTATGGTAATGTGAACAATATTGACCTGTGGATAGGAATACTTTCAGAAGATCATTTGCCGGGAACTTCCGTCGGGTTAACGATGCAACAAATACTGAAAGCGCAATTCGCTCATTTACGGGATGGGGACTATTATTTTTATCAAAACGATCCTTATCTTCCTATTACAACCCGGTATGTCGTTTCCCATACCAGGTTTTCAGATGTGATCAAACGAAATACCACACTCACCAGTTTACAGGACAATGTTTTCTTTACGTCTGAGTGCCCTGGGGATGAAGAAGAAGGCGTGACAGCCGACAGCGTGACATCCACTATTTTAAAATCTCCGGTTGCTGATGCCAGAGTATTTCCAAATCCATCCAGCGGAAGTCTGCATGTTGACTTCGGCAGTTTAACAGGGACCGTGAGCGTGAGGATATTTAATACCAATAATAAACTGGTAAAAACTCAAACAGTGAATGCCGGTGCAACCGGATTGGACATGAATCTGAGTGACCTGCCTGCAGGTGTGTACATTCTGAGTATGAGTAACGGTACAGATATGAAAACGATCAAACTGATAAAAACGGGAAACCAATAAAATACATAAAGTTTGTTTGTACCATTGTGG
>DASSGT010000126.1:0-3701 GCA_035693345.1 Puia sp.
CATCTACCAGCGATGGAGAACTGGTCGTAAATGGATGGTCGCCTTCGAAACGAAATAATCCGTTTGCGAATTCAGGCATCGTTGTAAACATTCAGGAAAAAGACTGGCAGGCTTATAAAAAACAAGGTCCGCTCGCAGCTATGCATTTTCAGTCGGCGATCGAGCAAAAAGCTTTTATGATGGGTGGAGGTTCGTTCAAAGCACCGGCACAAAGGCTGACCGACTTTACGCTGGGATCTGTTTCCCGTTCCCTGCCAGCCTGCTCCTATACGCCCGGAGTTACATCTGTAAATGTTTCTGAAACCTTTCCAAAGGATATTAGCGAAATTCTTCAGCGATCCTTTGCCGCATTCGATAAAAAAATGAAGGGATATTTTACACAGGAGGCAATTGTTGTTGCTACGGAATCCAGAACTTCGTCACCCGTTCGTATTCCGCGCGATGAAGAAACCCTGACACATCCCCAAATCAGTAATCTGTATCCATGCGGAGAAGGCGCTGGTTATGCAGGAGGTATCATGAGCGCAGCGATGGACGGAGAGCGGGTTGCCGAAAAAATTGCTGAATTTTTTTCATCTAAAAAGTTAATGCATGTCAATGCTTGAAGTAAATCGACTGAAAAAATATTTTACCACGCAGAAGGCAGTGGACGATATCAGCTTTTCGGTTGAGAAAGGATCCATCTTCGGACTGCTCGGTCCCAACGGTGCGGGCAAAACAACCCTGATCCGAATGGTCACGGGTATATTTTTCCCCGATGAGGGCAGCATTTCTTTCAATGGAAAAAAATTTAACGCAGACAACGATTCTGCGCTGATTGGATATATGCCAGAGGAAAGAGGTCTTTATAAGAAAATGAAAATCGGTGAGCAGGCACTGTACCTCGCGCGATTGAAGGGCCTTTCTTCATCCGATGCTCTGAGTCAGGCAAAGGACTGGTTCACCCGTTTTGAGATGCAGTCCTGGTGGAATAAAAAAATTGAAGATCTGAGTAAAGGAATGGCACAGAAGCTTCAATTTGTCACTACGGTTTTACATCGGCCGGAACTTATCATTCTCGATGAACCTTTTAGTGGTCTCGATCCGGTAAATGCCAATCTGATCAAGGATGAAATATTCCGACTCGCTTCAAACGGGTCATCCATTATTTTCAGCACCCACCGCATGGAACAGGTGGAGGAAATCTGTGATCATATTATACTCATCAATAAAGGGAAGAAAATCCTGGATGGAAGTGTCGGCCATGTGAAACAGGAATTCAAAGAAAACCTTTTCCGGATCTCTGCCAATCCTCTTCCGTCATCTTTATCCGATACTGTTTTTGACGTACTCATAAAAAATGAAGATAGTCTTACGCTTCGCATCAAAGAAGGGTATTCCCCCAATGATGTATTGAAATATTTTATTGATCAGCACTCGAATATCTCATCTTTCAGTGAATTGCTGCCATCATTAAACGAAATCTTTATCAAGCTGGTGGAGGGTACTTCGTTATCCCGTCAGTTTCAACCTGCTCAAGCATAGTATATGAATAAGATCGGTCTGATTATCCGTCGCGAATATTTAACCAGGATCAGGAACAAGACTTTCCTTCTATCCACCTTTTTATTACCTGTACTGTTTGTGATGGTTATCGCCGGTACCGTTTATCTGGGTATTAAGGGCAGAACCAATCACCGTATCGCTGTGGCCGACCAGAATGGATATTTCAAAGATTATTTGAAAAGTGACTCGACGATTTTCTTTGATTTTTCTCCATCCATTGATACCCTCAATTATCCCGAGCATAATTGCAGTGCCGTGTTGATCATCCCCGCGCTGAAAGAGGGAGAGAAAACAATTTACCGTTTGAAATATAAAAAACAGCTGGGCCTTGCCAATATCGACGACCTGGAAAAAAGGGTTAATTCCGCCATTACAGATCATCTGATTTATACAAAAACGAGTATTACACGTAGTCATCTCGATTCCATTCGCGCTGCTTCTGATATGGCTGAACTGCAGACTTTTTCTGATGAAGGCAAAAAATCACAAGCCTCCAGTCAGGGGCTTTCCTATGCGATCGGCTGGGCATGTGGCTTTTTGATATACCTGCTGACATTTATTTACGGTGCAATGGTGATGCGTGGCGTAATGGAAGAAAAAACAAGTCGCGTGGCGGAAGTAATCGTAAGTTCAGTGAAACCTTTCCCACTGATGCTTGGAAAAATCATTGGCATCGGTGCGGTCGGATTAACCCAGTTTCTTTTGTGGGTCGGTCTGATTGCCACACTGATCCTGGTAGCCCAGGCTTTTATTCCGCATGAATTGATGCAGGAAGTGAATAATATGCAAAAGGTAAATGCCATGGGTAACGCACAGATGGCACAGGGCACAGAGGCCGCAAAACAAATCTTTGCATTTAAACAATCTCTTCAGACCGCAAACTGGTTTCTGATCATAGGAAGTTTTGTATTTTATTTTATAGGGGGTTATTTGTTTTACTCCTCCTTATTTGCTGCGGTGGGTTCTGTAGTGAATGAAGATCCGCAGGAAGCACAGTCCCTTTTGTTGCCGATCAGTATGCCCATTATTTTTTCATTTATCATCATGTCAATCGCCGTACAGGATCCCGGCGGCTCACTGGCTTTATGGGCCAGTCTGATCCCTTTCAGTTCGCCGATCGTAATGATGGCCCGTATTCCCTATGGCGTACCGACCACGGTGCCTTACTGGCAATTATTATTAAGTATGACGTTCCTGGCGGGAGGATTCTTATTTACGACCTGGATGGCAGGCAGGATTTACAGAACCGGAATACTTCTGTACGGCAAAAAGCCAACGTGGAAGACGATGTGGAAGTGGGCGTTTAATAATGGTTAATTGTTAATTGTCAATTATCAATTATTTTTTGCACCAATTAACAATTGACAATTAACCATTGACAATTACTCCTTCACTCTTACAGGAGGAGTGCTGACGGAAGCACTCGAAAAATAAAAAACTCTTTTACGGGAGAGTGGAAGGATAGCGTCATTTTGCGTACCACGCGCAATGGTGATCCCTATATATGCATTTTTTGGAAAAGCACTGAGTTCAGAATGAGAGAGATAATATCTGCCATTATCAGGTACCGTTATATTCACCGTTGTAATTTTATCTGGCATGGTGGAATCTCCTTTTCTGCTGAGTGCGCTGTAATAAAACAACTGAATCAATACATTCCCCCAAGTATTATCAGAATCGGGCATCCATTGTAAAGGAAGTCCACGGCTTATTGAGACGGTGTCAGGATAATCTTCCAGGCTTGGTGAAAGTTGTTTTGGAAGGTAGACAGAACTACTTACGGTATCTGCTTCATCCATACCATGAATAGCAACCAGAATTTTGGTTCCGAACAATTGACTGCTCTTTGTGATCTCGTCTGACGAATAGTTATAATTATATAACGAGTCCTGACCCGGCTGAATGATCTGATCATTCACTGAAAGAGCCCGAACATATGTGATTTTATTATTATTACTGTCAATAAATGCGGCACTGACGCCAACGTGTAATTCCTGGCTGTCCGTTTTATTGAGTACCTGGCTGGCATTAATCAAAACGTAGTTATAGACCGCACTGTTTTGCGTACCGAACCAGGTCCATTGATTAACCGGATTTGAAGCATCTTTATGGCAGGAAATCAAACACCCTGCACCAAAAAGAAGCAGCAAAGGTCT
>DASSGT010000127.1:0-2220 GCA_035693345.1 Puia sp.
TTGTTCATGTTTTTATTATGTGGAAAGCAAAAATAATCTATTTGTATTGAACGGCTGGTCTCAAAACCCGAACGGATACTACCGCATATCCTGTTCTATCCGAATGGTGTATTTTTATTGGAAATCATTCAGTGAACTACCTCGCGCATGCTTATCTGTCTTTTGGCGATCCTGATATATTAGCAGGTAATATGATAAGCGATTTTGTCAAAGGGAAAAAAAAATACGAATATTCCTCCCGTATTCAAATGGGTATCACATTGCATAGAAAAATTGATGAATATACTGACACACATCCGGCTACACGGCAGGCCAAAGAATTTCTAAAAAATACGGCGGGACCTTATGCCGGCGCATTTGTGGATATCGTATACGATCATTTCCTGGCAAACGATCCGTACGAATTTGAAGAAGGCCTACTCGCTGAATTTGCCCAAAATACGTATTCACAGTTAGAACCCTTTCAAAAGGAATTCCCGGAAAAATTCCGGCGGTTCTTTCACTATATGCGTATGCAAAACTGGCTTTTAAATTACAGGTCAACCGAGGGTATTCATAACAGCTTCAGGGGTCTGTGCCACCGGGCTAAATACATGGATGATGCGGAACCTGTATTCGAAGCATTCATGATCTATTACGAAGAGTTAAAAATGACCTATGAATTTTTCTTTCCCCATGTAAAAACCCTGGCATATCACGAACTGCTCTACCTTCGCGGCAATTAGTATCAATTCCCTGATTAATTTTATTATTATGAAAATTAGGAAAACCCTTCTGTTGGCTGTTTTATTTCTGGGTGTTTCACTTTACGGTATTTCACAGTCTACTTTACCGCCACTGGACAAATCACCCATGGACATGTGTTATTATCCGGTCGACTACCCGATACTTAAGATTCAACATAAAGCGGACGCTCCCCTGATTGCCCGGGTTATCTATGGCCGGCCTCAAAAAAATGATCGTAATATTTTTGGCGACCTGGTACCTTATGATATGATCTGGCGAATGGGGGCCAACGAAGCCACAGAAATTGAATTTTTCCGTGATGTAAAAATTGATGGAAAAAAACTTCTCAAGGGCAGGTATACACTCTATGCCCTGCCATCTGTTGATAACTGGGTCGTGGTTTTTAACAAGGAAACAGATACCTGGGGTGCTTTTGCATATGATGCCAAAAAAGATGTTATGAGAACTACGGTCAAGGTAAATACCCTTCCCGATATCATAGATGTGTTCACCATTTGTTTTGAAGGAAAAGAAAAAAATAAAACCAGTCTGATGATTGGATGGGATAACAAAGCAGTACATGTGCCTATCAGCTGGTAGGCTTACAACAAAATAATGAATATGAAATTTGCAACACGTGTAATTCACGCAGGAATGGAGCCGGATCCTTCTACCGGTGCGATCATTCCTCCAATTTATCAGACATCTACATTCGTACAGGCAGCTCCGGGTGATAATAAAGGGTACGAATATGCACGCTCGGCAAACCCGACAAGAAAGGCTTTGGAAACTGCATTGGCAGCGATTGAAAATGCACGTTTTGCCCTTTCATTCAGCAGCGGGGTAGCAGCCTCAGATGCGGTCATCAGACTTTTGCTTCCGGGTGACGAAGTCATAGCCGCCAATGATATGTACGGAGGAACCTTTCGGCTTTTTTCAAAAATATTTGAGAAAACAGGAATCCATTTTCACTATGTAAACATGCAAAATCCGGAAAATATTCGTTCGCTTGTAAACGGGAAAACGAAACTAATCTGGGCAGAAACACCTACCAATCCATTGATGAATATTGTGGATCTGGCTGCTGTGGCATCACTCGCAAGGGAAAAAAATATTTTATTCTGTGTCGACAATACGTTTGCATCTCCCTATTTACAAAATCCGCTGGATCTCGGTGCTGATATAGTAATTCATTCAGCTACCAAATATCTCGGCGGTCATAGCGATGTGATTCATGGATGTCTCATGATGAATGATGCCACGCTGCGCGATCAATTATATTTTATACAGAAATCCTGCGGTGCTGTTCCAGGCCCGCAAGACTGTTTTCTGGTACTCAGGGGAATTAAAACTCTGGAACTGCGAATGATCAGACATTGTGATAACGGGGCCAAAATAGCGGAATGGCTTCGTAAGAATAAAAAAATTAATAAAGTTTACTGGTGTGGCTTTCCGGATCATCCGGGTTACGCCATTGCCAGCAAACAAATGCGC
>DASSGT010000128.1:0-2569 GCA_035693345.1 Puia sp.
CGCACAGCAAAACGGTCAGCTTCTTTCCTTCAACCTGGATGAAGGAGATACACTCGTCATGGGAGAATTGGTGGGTCAGATCGATACCACGATTCCGAAATTGCAAATGCAACAGGCGATAGCTACTATCCAGTCCCTGAAGTCAAAAACATCTGATGTTCAGGAAACCAATGACCTGGTCGAAAAACAAATGGCCGTTCTGCAGGCAGAACTCGACCATCAGATACATGAACGGGATCGCACCGCAAATCTGGTAAAAGCCGATGCGGCCACTCAGAAGCAACTGGACGATCTGACGGCTCAGGTTACGCAGCTGGAAAAACAAATCAGCGTAACCAGACAGCAGTTGAAGGTAAATTCCACCAATACGAATACAATCAACAGCAGCATCATGAGCGAAAAAGCGCCGCTGGAGAAATCGGTTGCCCAGTTCCAGGAACAGATCAATAAGGGTCAGGTCATCAATCCTGTCACGGGCCTGGTGCTGTCGAAATATGCGATGGCTGGAGAAATGGCCATGATCGGCAAACCACTGTACAAAATTTCCAATATGGATACGCTGACACTGAAAGCTTATGTGACCGGCGATCAGTTGCCTCAGATTAAAACAGGACAGCGGGTGGCCGTCCGGATCGATTCTGCCAATGGCGGATATAAAAATTATTCCGGAGTGATTTCCATGATATCTCCCAAATCGGAGTTCACACCCAAAACCATTCAGACAAAAAATGAAAGGGCCAACCTGGTCTATGCGATCAAAGTACGGGTGAAGAATGATGGTTTCCTGAAAATCGGGATGTACGGGGAAGTCAATTTTGAAACATCAAAAAAATAAGGATCATGACCGCCACCGTTTCCGTCCAAAACCTGGTTAAAACCTATGACAAAGGAAAAGTGCTTGCCGTAGATGATGTGTCCTTTGATGTAAAAGCAGGTGAGCTCTTTGGGCTTATAGGCGCGGATGGTGCAGGTAAGTCTACCATCTTCCGGATTTTGACAACCGTTCTATTGGCTGACAGTGGCACTGCGACGCTGGCGGGATACGATGTTGTAAGCAATTTCCGCGAAATACGAAACTGCGTAGGATATATGCCGGGAAAATTTTCGCTGTATCAGGATCTGACAGTCCAGGAAAATCTGGAATTTTTTGCTACGGTATTCGGAACGACCATCGAAGCAAATATGGATTTGATAAAAGAAATCTATGATCAGATAAAACCCTTCAGCACCCGGCGTGCGGGAAAATTATCGGGCGGTATGAAACAGAAACTGGCGCTTTGCTGCGCGCTGATTCATAAACCCGAGGTATTGCTGCTCGATGAGCCGACTACGGGAGTGGATGTGGTGTCCAGGAAGGAATTCTGGGAAATGCTGAAAAAATTAAAAGCTCAGGGCATTACGATCATTGTTTCCACCCCCTATATGGATGAAGCGAAACTTTGCGAAAGAATTGCGCTGATTCAAAACGGCCGGATTATGTCGGTCGACACACCCGGGAACATTATTCACGCTTATCCTGAAAAATTATTTGCCGCGAAAAGCGATGATATCTACAGACTCTTAAAATATTTCAGGAGCCATCCTGAAGTGGACCGCTGTTTTGCCTTTGGTTAATATATACATATCAGTTTAAAAAATGGATCAACCGCTTTGCCCACCGGATCCAGCGTCTCGCGGGAGAAGTTGGGCCAACCGCTTCGCCCACCGAAGCTTAGCGAAGGTGGGTCAACCTTTAACCGCAAACTTGAAATCCTGAACCGCATCGCGGCTGAAAATAATCATACGGGCGTTCACATAAAAGAAATTGAACCGGGTATTGAAGACAGTTTTATACTGCTGATGAGTCAGCATATTACGGACTCAGGCCTGCAAAAGGCAGTTAAAAAATAAAAATGATTGAAGAAAAAGTGATTGTTTGTAAGGATCTCACAAAACAGTTCGGCGATTTCTGCGCAGTCGATAAAATCTCCTTTGATGTTTCAAAAGGCGAAATCTTTGGCTTTCTCGGTGCCAATGGCGCCGGGAAAACAACGGCCATGCGTATACTCTGCGGACTGTCTTATCCCTCCTCAGGGGAAGCCACGGTTGCGGGATTCAGTGTAAGGAACCAGCAGGAATCGATTAAGAAAAATATCGGTTACATGAGCCAGAAGTTTTCACTCTATGAAAATCTGAATATCCGGGAAAATATTGAATTCTTTGGCGGCGTATATGGCGTGAGCCGGAAAGATATCAGGGAGAGATCTGATAAACTAATACAGGATCTGGGTCTGCAGAAAGAAGCGAATAAACTGGTTAGCGGTTTACCACTCGGATGGAAACAGAAACTCGCGTTCTCCGTTTCCATCTTTCATCGGCCAAAAATTGTTTTTCTGGATGAACCCACGGGCGGTGTGGATCCTGTGACCCGCCGCCAGTTCTGGGATATGATTTATGATGCCTCCGCTTCAGGTATCACCATTTTTGTAACGACACATTATATGGATGAAGCTGAATACTGCAACAGGATTTCCGTGATGGTGGATGGGAGAATGGAAGCTTTGGACAGCCCCGCCAATTTGAAGAAAAA
>DASSGT010000129.1:0-4747 GCA_035693345.1 Puia sp.
CTGTACGAGATATTTTTTATATCCCAGTTCATCGGTCATCAGTTTGTTGAACAGCACGCCGATTTCCTTTGTATCCATGCCGGGTTTTTTTGGAATATCAGAAAAACCATAACCCGGAATGGAAGGAATGACCAGATCAAAAGAGAGTCCGTTTTTGTCGGCTTCCGTAAGCATGGGGATGACTTTCAGAAAGCGTACAAAGGAATCCGGAAATCCGTGGATCAGCAATAGCGGAACCGGGTTCTTTCCCCTGCCTTTCTGATGAATAAAATGAATGCCGGTTCCGTCTATTTCAGTTTTATAATGGTTGAATGAATTCAGATAATCCTGTTGTGCATACCAGTCAAATTGATTTCGCCAGTAATCGCACAATTCCTTCAGATATTTTTCATTCGTACCATATTGCCATTTGTCATTCTCGATTTCGTCAGTCCAGCGGGTCGCGGCCAGGCGGTTTTTCAGGTCATCAATGACTGACCTGTTTATCCCAATTGTAAATACTTGTTTCATACCCTTATTTTTTGCATTGGGAGCAATAATGGTTCCGCCGGGGCCCTGCGGGCAATGACTTCATGAATACTCAGTCTGAGTAAAATTTTAGACAGGATCATTTCAACCTGAGAAAATCTTTCCGGATTCAATGCACAGATTCGTACTTTTCAATGGCTTCGCCGATTTCCTGCAGGAAATTTTTGTCAAAGCGGGCGTCGGCCGGAGAGTTATCGGAATCCTGGAAGCACCAGTCCATTTTATCCATTCCGCATGGATTCGCGATGATATCCAGGTAGAATTCCTGGTTTTCGCTTTCCACTTTCACGCCATACGATAAGCTGCCTGTTTTCGTTTCCTCCTTTGGCGTCACCAGGCCACGAAAAGGAAGTCCGTCATACAGAAAATCAATGATAAAAGGATTCATATTATTCTATTACCGTTGCTGCAGGGGTGCCGGCTACCTATGGGCAAAAATAAAGCCAGCCGGCAGTCTTTCATTTTAAGACAAATGCTTTCCGGATAAAATCTGAACGGTTGCTTTTTTCGTAATTCCATGGACATCTCATACAAAAGAGTTGAGTACTCGCAGAATAGCCTTTTATGAGAAAAATGCTGATTATAACGAATTACCTGTTTGGTATGATCAGCATCATCCAGGCGCAGACAATGGAAGGAAGAGTTAAGGACCTTCACTCCGGCCTGCCCATAGAAGGTGTTACAGTCCTTTTTATGCCGGATAATATATATTCGGCTACCGATGAAACCGGTCATTTTAAATTCGGACCGACTCAAAATGTAAATAGCATAAAATGTTCGGCAATCGGATATCAGTCCAGGACCATTTCGCTCAATGAATTTCAAAAACAACAGAACAGCATTTCACTTGAGCCGGCTTCCATAGAGCTCAGCGCGGTTACTATTTCACCACAAGCCGGAAAACAGTTTCAATCACTCGGCAAGATTGATATGGCATTGCGTGATATCAGCAATTCACAGGAAGTACTCCGGCTTGTGCCGGGTCTTTTTATAGGGCAACATCAGGGTGGGGGAAAAGCAGAACAGATATTTCTGCGTGGATTCGATTGTGATCATGGAACGGATATCAGTTTAAATGCGGACAATGCACCGATCAATATGGTTTCCCATGCTCATGGACAGGGATATGCAGATAGTCATTTCATCATACCTGAAACCATCGGAACGGTCAATTTCAAAAAAGGCCCCTATTATGCTGAGAAGGGTGACTTCAGTACGACCGGTTATGTTGACTTTCATACGTTAAACTCCTTAGCTTATAATACCGTTAAGATTGAAGGAGGAATGTTTCACACATTTCGTTTGCTGGGTATGTTTAATATGCTGGGTGAAAAAGCAAAGGAGAAACAACAATCCTGGTATACGGCCACGGATTATCGTTACACGGACAGTTATTTTGACCATCCGCAACATTTCAACCGGTTTAATTTTTTTACGAAATATGATGGGAGGATTTCAAAAAATACCTGGCTTGATCTTTCAGCCTCCACCATGTATAGTAAGTGGAATGCTTCGGGTCAGATTCCCGACAGGGCTGTATCAGAAGGAATGATCGGATTTTATGGCGCGCTGGACCCGAATGAAGGCGGGATAACATCCAGAACGATTGGCAATGCACAGATGCTGACTACTCTCCGAAACGGTGATCTGATAAAAAATCAACTTTACTATTCTTATTACACTTTTGATCTGCATAGCAATTTTAGTTTTTTTTTGGTTGATACGGTGAATGGAGATGAAATCCGTCAGAAAGAGGCAAGAAATATGTTTGGGTATAATGGCAGTTACGAACATATGGGAAATATTGGTTCTTCGCGATTACATTCGGAAGCGGGCGTCCAATTTCGTGGCGATGCGATTATTCATTCAGAACTTTCGCATACACTAAACCGATATACATTGTTAAACAATATAAAACTTGGTGATATTGCGGAATACAATGCAAGTATTTATCTGAATGAAACCCTTACTTTGAATGAACGGTTCAGTATCAATGCCGGTTTGCGTTTTGATCAGTTTTATTATGGCTATCATAATAAACTGGTTTCAGATACATCGTATCCGGGTATGGGTTTATATCAAACCTATGATCATGCGCTCAATCCCAAGCTGAATCTCTATTATAGTCAAAACGAAAATCTTCAGTTCTATCTGAGTCTTGGAAAGGGATTTCATTCCAATGATGCCCGGTCCGTCGTCGCTGTGAAAGGGGAGCTGTCATTACCGGCAGCGTACGGGGCAGACCTGGGAGCGGTTTTTAAACCCGTCAATAATCTGATTATCCATACAGCACTCTGGTACAATGAGCTGGATCAGGAAAATGTGTACGGAGGAGACGGAGGTACTATTGAATTCAGCGGGAAGACAAAGAGAATGGGTTTTGATTTCTCTGCGCGTTATCAACCCCTGCGCAATTTGTTTTTGGATCTTGATCTGAATTATGCCCATGGCCGCTCTGTAAATGATCCCAAAGGACAGAATTATATTCCACTGGCGCCGATTTGGACCAGCACGGGCGGTATCACGTATTCAAAGCATGACGGGTTCAATGGAAGCCTGCGCTATCGTTATATGGGCGACAGACCGGCCAATGAAACATATAGTCTGACGGCTGTTGGCTATTTTGTCACAGACTTTGTTTTGAATTACACAAAGAAAAATTATGAGATTGGTCTGACCATTAATAATGTGCTCAATACAAAATGGAAGGAAACGCAGTTTGATACCATAACCCGATTAAAAGGCGAAGCTGCACCGGTGGATGGAGTATGTTTTACTCCCGGAACTCCGGTTGCTGCCAGATTAAGTTTTAGCGTGTTCTTCAAATGAACTCATCGGGGAGGAGTCGAAAAATTCCATTTATGCGATACGGGGTTATGTCACGATCTCGCATAATTAAAAGAAAATCTCGATGGATGCAGGCAATCCATACAATCTCCACAAAGTAAAAGTTCCAAAAGCCAGTGTGATAAAACTCATTGCCCGGATAAGTTTATGATTTACCTGATAGAGTCGTATCGTATCCAATATAAACCAGATCAGATAAACTATTTTAAAAGTGTCAGAGATTTGCAGGGTCACCGGCCTGGATGTTACAGCATGATAAAAAAGGGCGAATACGGCAAATAGAAACTGAAACAGAATGACTGTTCCCAAAGCATATAAAATGGCTACCATCGTTTCAAAATAGTTATATCTTTTTTTTGTCACGAGCAGATAGAGGTAGAATGACTGGAATGGAATCACAACCAGGAGAACGATACTCAGGTTGCTAATAGCCAGTCTGGTATCGGAACCAGGACCAAAATACCCCTCATAATCGATCACCCTGTTTACGCCGAATATTTTTTCAATCAGTAAAAGAAAAAGGACAAAAACAGTGGTCCAGAAAAGAAAATAAGAAATAGGAGACTGGTAATTTTTTCTTTTTCCGTCAATGAATGCTTTCACTGTGCGGCCCGGATGAGTGATCATCTGAAAAGACGTATACAGGAATCCTTTATCCAGATGCGTAAAAAAATGGAAAGTTTCCCGGCTTAGAAAACTAAAGTTTATTCTTTCCGGACGAGTTTGTTGTCCGCAGTGGGCACAATATAAATCATGTACCGGTTTACCGCAATTCAGACAATGTTTCATGTTGGTTCTTTTTTACACAAAGAGAAACATTTGCATTTCAATTATTCTTTCCAAATGACAAGAAAATCTTTCTTAGAATGCTTCGCTGAAAGCGAACAGGACTGTACTATATCCTTTACTGAATGCGTAGTCGATGGCAAAATTGGTTCTTGAAACCTTGCTTACTTTTATACGCAGGCCAAGACCGCCGGCCGGGTGCCAGGACTGGAACATGGTGCCAGATCCGCTCACAGTGTTAATGTTTGAGAAAACGACAAAACCCAATAGTCCATTGTTGGTAATGTCTCGCCGGTATTCGGTCTCAAAATAATACAATGCATTACCTCGATACCTGTTTTGATCAAAACCCCTTGCGGAACGATTATATTCATCCCATCCCGTACTCGGAAGATCCAGATAAGGTGTGGTTTTATTAAAATTCCACCAGAGAAAAGACCAGAACGTAAACACGTTTTGCTGATCCGGTTTGTTGGGTTTATTTATTGGCATATATTTTCTGGCATCGACATATATGGATTGCCAGGAATTTGTGCTTCCAAGAAATACGGGATTCACCCGATAAACAACATACAGAAAACTTTGG
>DASSGT010000130.1:0-2167 GCA_035693345.1 Puia sp.
TATGTCAATCAACGTATTTTTTAAACAGGGGACCAATCCGGACCTGGCATCTGTCAATGTACAGAATCGGGTATCCAAGGCTGTTAGTCAGATTCCAACGGAAGTTGTACAAGCCGGTATTTCGACACAGAAGCAGCAGAATAGTATGATCAATGTGGAATTGTTGTACAGTACAGATACGGCCTACGATGAAAAATTTCTGCAAAATTATGCCAAGATCAATATCATCCCGGAAATTCAGCGTGTTCCGGGGGTAGGACAGGCACAGGTTTTCGGAGCCAAGGATTACTCCATGCGCATCTGGCTGAAACCAGACAGACTGACGGCCAATAACATTTCCGTGCAGGAGGTTTTGACGGCGATACAGGACCAGAACGTAGAAGCGGCACCTGGAAGGTTTGGAGAAGGCAGCAGTGCATCGTTCGAGTATATATTAAAATATAAGGGCAAGCTTTCGCAGAATAAAGATTACGAAGATATTATCATCAAAACAGGTGCTGATGGCTCCGTCATCAAGCTAAATGATATTGCCCGTGTGGAATTCGGAGCCTTTACATATGGCTCTAATTCTCTTGTGCAGGGATTTCCGGGTACAGGGTTGGGTATATTCCAGACAGCCGGGTCCAACGCCAATGATATTCTTATTGCCATTGATGAAGTAATGAAAAATGCTGAGGCTAAATTCCCGAAAGGCATTCATGCATTCAAGATTTACAGTGCGAAAGATTTTCTCGACGCATCCATCAAGCAAGTTGAAGAAACGCTGCTGGAAGCTTTTATACTTGTTTTTCTTGTTGTATTTATTTTCCTGCAGGATTTCAGATCAACGCTTATTCCTGCCATTGCGGTGCCGGTAGCCATTGTGGGAACATTTTTCTTTATGCAGCTTTTCGGCTTTACGATCAACCTGCTTACCCTTTTCGCATTGGTGTTAGCGATTGGTATCGTGGTTGACGATGCGATTGTGGTTGTGGAAGCTGTGCATTCAAAAATGGAACGAACGGGTCTGAGCCCACGGGAAGCAACCGTACAATCGATGAGTGAAATTTCAGGAGCGATCATTTCCATCACGCTGGTAATGGCCGCAGTATTTATACCGGTTGGATTTATGCAGGGACCCGCCGGCATATTTTACAGACAATTTGCTTTTACGCTGGCTACTGCGATTTTAATATCGGCGTTGAATGCATTAACGCTCAGTCCTGCGCTTTGTGCCTTATTTCTCCGGAATACACATGAAGTTCCCGGTGAAGAGAAAAAGAAAGTGGGGTTTGCCAGGAGATTTGGAAATGCTTTTAATGTCGGATTTAAGGCAACGACTCATCGTTATGTGGAAGCTGTGCGTTTTCTGGTCCGTCATAAATGGGTGGGGCTTTTGGGACTTGCGATCGTTTTTGGTGCTACCATTATTTTTTTCCGTACAACACCAACAGGGTTTATTCCGGCAGAAGACCAGAATTTTGTGATTCTTTCCTTTAATCTTCCTCCCTCATCATCTCTTGTTAGAACGGATGTCGTATTAAAAAAAATTGACAGTGTATTGGGAACCGTACAGGCTGTTGACAGTCGTGGAGCCATCAGTGGACTGAATATTCTTTCCGGGGCCAACAGTTCTGCTTATGGTGTTGGCTTTGTCAAACTAAGAAATCAAACAGACAGGGTTCCCCGTAAAACTATTGAAGAGGTGATCGCTGAGATTACAGCAAAAACATATAATATCAAGGAGGCCAGTGTTTTTCTATTCCAACCTCCCACCGTGCAAGGTTTTGGAAATACCAGTGGATTTGAAGTTATTCTCCAGGACAGAAATGGTGGACCATTGACCAGTCTGGGTAACGTGACGAACGGATTTGTCGGTGAACTTTATAAGCGTCCGGAAATTGCATTCGCCTTCACTACATTCAATACAAAAAATCCGCAATATCTCCTGAATATCGATAACGCCAAAGCAAAACAGTTAAATGTATCTGTGGCCAATATCCTCGGAACGATGCAGGTATATTTCGGAAGCAGTTTTGTTTCAGATTTCAACCGGTTCGGAAAATATTACCGTGTAATTGTGGAAGCAGATATTCCTTACCGAAAGGATCCAACTGCGATGGATGGAATATTTGTCAAGAATACCGGAGGGCAAATGATACCATTAAACGAATTGGTTTCGTTGGAA
>DASSGT010000131.1:0-10773 GCA_035693345.1 Puia sp.
GACAAAAAATTCTGGTATGACAGCAGGTGTTTATTTTGCACGAAAATATAAAAGCGAATATGAAGGAATACGTCCGCCTTTTTCAGTGTTGCTTGATCACATTGATTACATCGTGAAACTGGTTGGTGTGGATTATGTTGGTCTGGGTTCAGATTTTGATGGAATCGATTCAGCACCTGTTGGATTGGACGGAGTGGAAGACTTTCCAAAAATAACAGAAGGACTTGTAAAAAGAGGATATAGTGAATCTGATATTAAAAAAATTCTCGGAGAGAATTTCCTTCGGGTTCTGAAAGCAAACGAACACTGAGGGAAGTATAGGAGTATAAGAGTATAGGAGTGGAATAACTTCACTAGTTCATTGCACTGGCCTTCGCCTTAAGCCCTGGCCTTCGCCTCAATAGGCCAATAGTTTTTCAACCGTTTCCCAAAGTCTTGCATTCGCCAGGAAGTTTTTTTCGAGTTCCAGATTAAACGGTACAGCAGTATCCAGAGAGGCGCAACGTAACACCGGTGCATCGAGCATTTCAAAACAATGTTCTCCGATCCAGGCACTGATTTCACCCCCGATCCCACCCGTCAAAGTGTCCTCATGTAAAATAATTACTTTGCCGGTTTTTAATACCGTTTCACGAATTGCTTCATAGTCGAGCGGAAGCAGACTGCGCAGATCGAGAATCTCAAAAGATATGTCAGGCTTCTGGGCAGCCAATGACAGGGCCCAATGGACACCCGCGCCATAAGTAATTATACTGATATCATTTCCGTTTTTTACCAGCGCGGCCTTGCCGATTTCAATAACATAATAGTGTTCAGGTAATGGTCCGGTAATGCTTCTGTACAAAACTTTATGTTCAAAAAATATAACAGGATTGGAATCAAGAATAGCAGCATTCAACAGTCCCTTTGCATCTGCCGGGGTCGATGGATATACCACTTTTAATCCGGGTACATGTGTAAACCAGGCTTCATTGCTTTGGGAATGAAAGGGACCCGCTCCAACACCAGCCCCGGTAGGCATACGAATGACCGTGTTTGCTGCCTGTCCCCAGCGATAATGAATTTTTGCCAGGTTATTGACAATCTGGTTGAACCCGACAGCCGCAAAATCTGCAAACTGCATTTCCATGACGGACTTATATCCTTCCAGGGAAAGTCCCAATGCCGCACCGATAACAGCACTTTCACAAAGTGGCGTATTGCGTATCCGATCCTTTCCGAATTTCTCCAGAAAACCTTCCGTAATCTTAAAGGCCCCGCCATATTCAGCAATATCCTGTCCCATCAGGACCAGATTTTCCTGTGCTTCCATACTCTGCCATAAACCTTCACGAATCCCATCAATAAACCTTTTTTCCGGAGCGGTTTCGGAATCGGGAAAGCCAGATACAACCGGCACCTGATGATGAGGCACTTCCGCATACACATCTTTTAATTCCTTTCCGGTGTCCGCTGCAACCGGACGGTTATGGATGGCTACCGCGGATTCAATGATCGACCGGTAATCGTTCCGGATTCCCTGCATTTTTTCGTCATTTAAAATACCCTCACCGATCAGCCAGTTTTCATAAGAAATAACAGGATCTTTTTTCCCCCAGAACTCAAATAATTCTGCAGGAATATATTTTGTTCCACTGGCTTCCTCATGACCCCGCATCCGGAATGTCATGCATTCAACCAGATAAGGTTTCTGTTCACGAATACAAAACTCCCGAACACCGCGCAGAGTGTCGTAAACGTCCAGTATATTATTTCCGTCAATCTGAACGGATTCCATCCCGTAGCCAACTCCTTTATCAGCGAGTCGCTGACAGCGAAATTGTTCTATAACCGGCGTACTTAATCCATAACCGTTGTTTTCAATAATAAATATCACGGGAAGATCCCATACGGCAGCCAGATTCAATGCCTCATGAAAATCACCTTCCGAGGTTCCCCCTTCTCCCGTAAAGGCAAGTGATACTTTCGACTGTTTTTTCAGGGTATGAGCCAGTGCAACACCGTCGGCGAGAGCCAGCTGCGGACCCAGGTGAGAAATCATTCCACAGATATGATGTTCCGCGGACCCAAAATGAAAACTCCTTTCCCTTCCTTTTGTAAAACCATCCGGACTTCCCTGCCATTGCAAAAAGAGTTTGTCCAGGGGCATTTGCCTGCCGGTAAAAATACCCAGATTGCGATGCAGGGGCATAATCCATTCATCGGGAGCAAGGGCTGACACCACACCCGCCGAAATGGCTTCCTGACCAATGCCACTAAACCACTTGCTGATTCTTCCCTGACGAAGCAAAACCAGCATTTTTTCTTCAATCAGTCTTGGGAATAGAATGGTTCGATACAAATCCAGCAAAATATGATCGGGAAAATCCTTACGGTCGAAAAACATACATCCGTATTTATCTAGATGACTGCTGGCTAATTTTCCGTCCGTGCAGACTTTTTATAAAAAAACGAAGTCAGGATAGAAAGCAGGAGGCTGAAAAGTAGTGCCCACCAAAATCCATCCACTCTGAATCCATTGACGAATTTTGCGGCCAGCAGAATAATCAGCGCATTGATCACAAACAAAAACAGACCAAAAGTAAAAATCGTAATCGGTAATGTCAGAATGATCAAAAGTGGCTTTACAAATATGTTCAGAAGTCCCAGGACAACAGCCAGAATTAATGCAGTAACAAATGATTGAATATGTACTCCGCTCAAGATATAGGAAAGGGCGAAAGCGACGACGGCAGAAATGATAATTCTCAAAAGGACATTCATAACTGCAAATTTTTGATCTGTGAAAATACAGAATCCACCACTTTAAAACACGGCGAGTTCATAAAAATCATCGGGTTTCAGGTACTTATTGGCCAGTTCCTGTATCGTTCCCGGCTGAATACTTTTGATGGTTTCTATCCCATTGTAAAAATAATCTTCCGTAAGATCATTTAGGATCAGGCTTTTCCAACGTCCGGCAACCTGGAATGGACCATCCAGGTCACCCAATAGCGTCCCGATCATAAAATTTTTTGTCGTCTTCAATTCTTCCTCATCTACCGGCTCATCACAAAGTCTTTTCATTTCCAGGTAAACTTCCCGGATAGTGTCTTCCGTCACGTCTTTTCCTGCCTCGGTTGAAATCATCAACGCGCTTTGTTGAATCAGGTTGGTCAGGTAACTATGAATGCCATAGGTGTACCCCTTGTCTTCCCTGATATTGGCCATGAGCCGCGAACCGAAAAACCCGCCGAAAATATTATTCAACACCTGCATTTTCTGAAAGTCGGGGTGATGACGGTTTGGGAAATTACGGGCTATGCGAATGGCTCCCTGTACACTGTCGGGATCATTGGTGACACGATATTTTTTTTCTTTTACGGGAAGAATGGCGATATCACTTTTATCCGGTTTGGCAGATCCGCTCAGCGGCAGACTTCCCAAATGTGTTTCGACCAGGTTTTGTATATCGGCCGGCAAGGGACCTGCAATAAAAATCACGCAACGACCACCCAGATAATACTGACTATAAAATTCTTTTACGACTCCGATATTAAGTGCAGTGTAGTCTTCAATGGAACTAAAGCGGCCATAGGGATGTTCCGCGCCAAACAGGTAGGTATCGATCAGTCTGCCTGCTATGAAATCATTTTTGCGCAGATTCACCTGCAGCCGCTGCTGCATATTTTTTTTATAGATCTCCAATTCTTCCTCAGGAAATATAGAATCTACTATGAGCTCAGAGACTACAGGTAATAGTTCTGAAAAGTTTTTTTTCATGCAATGAAGCGAAAGTTCCGCGGTTTCGTGACCCGCCGAACGATTCAGATAAGCTCCGTAGTATTCAAAAAAATCATTAATCTGATAGGCATTTTTTGTGTGCGTTCCGTTTTTGAGCATGAAATTCGTTGCGGGTGCAACGAGGTTTTGCGTCTCATAATAATTACCCGCGTAGAAAACGACATTCATCATCAGGGTATCTACGGTTCCCATGTTGACGAGATAAACTTCCACTCCATTTCTTAATGATATTTTCTGATGTGGCGGAAGGTTCAATTGAAATTTCACTGCATCGGTAATTTCCGGCACAGTTTTGCGATTTAACATAAGGTATAATTCAAAAAGTTAATTATTGCTGTAATAAAAAAGACTGCTGCTGTTTTTCTCATCAAAAATGGCCGCGCTTAAATCCCGGATTTCACTTGCGTTTACCTCGAGGTATTTGTCCAGTTCTGTATTCATAAAAGCCACATCACCCATCAGTTCATACATAGCCAGGTTCGATGCCCGGTTCATCAGGCTCATGTCTTCAAAGAGTATGGCAGATTCTGTTTTGTTTTTGACTTTCATAAGCTCCTTTTCCGATATAATACTGGAGCTTAATTTATCCAGTTCTTCCCGGATGGCGTCATCTGCGGATTTCATGGAAACGCCTTTTATAAGTTTGCCTTCAATTAAAAGCAAACCCGGATCGGACGAGCCAAAATGATAACACTCCACGTTACTGAAGAGTTTTTTTTCTTTTACCAGTGTTTGAAATAAACGGGAGGATCCGCCGCCACCCAGCAATTCGCCAATCAGGTCCATGGCATAATATGACTTATCCGTTCTGGAACCCACATGAAAGGCTTTATATAAAGCATCCAGAGGTACATCTGCCTTTACTTCCATTACGCGTGCGGCATCCTGTTTTGGTTCTTCCGGAAGGTGACGGATATATTTTTCTCCGGGGGGAATATTTCCGAACCATTTCTCCGCAAGCGCCAGGGCTTTTTCTGTCTGAATATTTCCTGCCATCACAAGGATGGCATTTGCTGGACAATAATGTTTATGAAAAAAGGCCTTCACATCAGTCAGTTTCGCATTTTCTATATGTGAAAGTTCTTTGCCTATGGTCATCCAGCGGTAAGGATGTTTCTGATATGCAAGTTCTCTTAATTTGAACGCGACATCTCCGTAGGGACGATTGATATAATGTTCTTTAAATTCCTCGCAAACCACTTTACGTTGCACATCCAGGCTCTTTTCACTAAAAGCCAGGGATAACATCCGATCGCTTTCCAGCCAACAGGCGGTTTCGATATTTTCTGCCGGCAACTGTATATAGTAATTGGTGAGATCGTTGGTGGTGAAAGCATTATTTTCACCGCCGGCCATCAGGAGAGGTCCTTCAAAATCCTTGATATTCACAGAACCACCAAACATGAGGTGCTCAAATAAGTGAGCAAAGCCGGTTTTTTCCGGATTTTCGTCCCTTGCACCCACATCATAGAGTACATTTAAAACCGCCATCGGCGTGGAATGATCCTCATGTACGATAAACCGTAAACCATTACTTAGCGTAAATTTTTTATAATCTATATGCATGAATAAAAGTTCAATTCTTTAGAAAAGAAGTGCAAGGTAATAATACTGTAAGAACCAGAAGGCAAAGACTTAATAGATACTTTTAACTTTCATGCTCATTTCGAGCAGTCCTTCAGGCCGCCGGTTGACCAGGAGTTTTACTTTGTCGCCGGTGTTTTGCAACATGGATTTATATAATTGCAGGTTTTGTGATAAATTATCATTTACGCCAATCACCACATCGTCCACCTTGAGACCCGCCTTCTCAGCGGGAGAATCTTTCATTACATCCCCCACACGGATTTCTCCTTCAATCCAATACAATCCCAGGCCTGTATAGGAATAATCGAACTGGTCACGATAATGTGAATTGGGAGTGAGATAAAATATCTTTTTATCATAATTCAAAATAATGTTAAAACGGCGTAAAACATCATTTCCAATTAATCCGGCCAGGTAGGGGTAAGAAGTCACATTGTATTCATCGTCAAAAATATGGGTCGGAACATTCCTGAACCGATAAGGTCCTAATTTGAATTCTTTTAATATGGTCACCTGCATATTTGCCTTTCCTCCCATACCCTGTGCCTGCGTTGGAAGAGGTTTTTTATCCGGATAGAGTAAAGAGCTGTCCCGAATGAAATCAGAATTCAGTAACAGGCACAATCCGGCACCGGTGTCAAAATAAAATCGGGGAGTCATTTCCCTGGAGTCTCTGATCATTGCGCTCTCCACAGGCAGACTGACAATATTTGGCCTGAACGTATATCCACCATTAGGATATTTAATGTTTCCCTTTGTATATACATACATCTGGCTGCTGTCGTAGTCGATTTTTACAATATAGCGTGAAAAAAAGCTATATCCGATAATACCATCAATACGATCTCCATATACACTACTCAGTATATCGTAGTCGCTTACATGAAAATTCAAGCTGTCAACCTGCATTGTTCCCAGCTTCAGAGATCTGTCGTTCACATATCTCAATTGCCGGACACCGCCAATACCCATGATTAATTTGTCGGTAAGCACCGGCGTAATATTCAAACGAATACAGGTAGAGGAGTCAAGAGATATACCACCGCTTCCTGTATCCATAATAAAATTTAGTGTATCGGGATAACCGACAAGCTGTGCACGAACCACCACTACACCACCGGTAAATGTTGTGAACGGAACCTGCGTTATGAGTTTTGCGGGATTATTTGATTTCTTCTGGGCAAAAACTGTGCAGCAGCATACCAGGGTCAGAATGAAACTGAAGAGAGTCTTACGGGTAGCGGCAATCGAACAAACTATGTACTTATCGTTTGCAGTATTCATGATTCAAAAGCGATCGGTAGTCTTGGTGCAGGTTATAACAATAACCTATCTGTTAAATCTACTAAATTTTTTGCAGCCGCAGTTCCCGTTTATAAAATTATTGAATTGAAAAATAGCTACCCTACATTTGCTTTTCAAGCTGGATGATAAAGCGTAAGGCCAAATAAATGGCAGCTGCGTTTTTGTTAAACTTAATATGAAATGGATTTGTCAAGACTTTATTCAAAGGCATTGCAATTTGATTTTCTTACGGTCGATGAAGGCGTAAAACTTTTTAATGATGCACCGTTGGCTGAACTGATGTTTGTTGCGGACGAACTGCGACAAAAACAAGTCGAACATGGAAAGGTTACCTGGCAGATAGACCGGAATGTAAATACCACCAACGTTTGTATTGCGAATTGTAAGTTTTGTAATTTCTACAGAATACCCGGTCACCCCGATGCTTATATCACGGATATCAATACCTATATCAGGAAAATTGAAGAAACTTTTAAATGGGGAGGAGACCAATTATTATTGCAGGGTGGTCATCATCCGAAACTGGGATTGAGTTTTTATACTGATTTATTCCGCGAACTCAAATCGCGTTATCCAAATTTAAAACTGCACACGCTGGGCCCGCCCGAGATTGCCCATATCTGTAAACTGGAAAAAAAATCTCATCGTGAAGTCATCAGGTCCTTACGTGAAGCTGGGATGGATTCTCTGCCCGGAGCTGGAGCAGAGATCCTCGTTGACAGAGTCAGACGCCTGGTAAGTAAAGGGAAATGCGGAGCACAGGAATGGCTGGATATTATGAAAGAGGCCCACAGACAACATATCACTACTTCTGCCACAATGATGTTTGGTCATGTGGAAACTATTGAAGAAAGATTTGAGCACCTGGTCAAAATAAGGGAGGTACAGGCAATGAAACCAAAAGAAGCCAAAGGATTTCTGGCTTTTATACCCTGGACTTTCCAGGACGCAGATACATTACTGGCAAGGATCCGTGGTATCCATAACCTGACTACTCCCGAAGAATATATCCGGATGATTGCAATGAGCCGTATTATGCTTCCCAATGTGAAAAATATACAGGCATCATGGCTGACCGTAGGTAAAGAAACAGCCCAGATTTGTCTGCATGCGGGTGCTAATGACTTTGGAAGTATCATGCTGGAGGAAAATGTGGTCAGCGCTGCCGGAGCGCCTCACCGTTTTACCAGTAAGTCTATACAGGAAGCCATCAAAGAGGCCGGATTTAAACCCCAATTGAGAAATCAACAATATGAGTTCCGCGAACTTCCGGCTTTTATGGAAGAGCAAGTGATTGATTATTAAAGCTTAAGGCGTAGAGCGCAAAGTATAAAGCACTTAAGTTTATCTGACATGACCAATGGCTCAAGCACTATTTGAATATTACAAAAAGAGTAATGCTGTGATTAAAATGGGCTTTACGCTTTGCGCTTTACTCCTTAAGCTTACTAAGTATTTTTTTTAGACGAACGGCGTAACGTAAAATCAAATTTTCTGCGTTAATGGAATAGTCCTATACCATTCCAATAACCATGCAGAGCCCCTTCCGGAAACTCGTACGTATTTCTGTCGTATTATTTGCCACCGTTTTGCTGTGCAATTTCTTTGCTTACTACCTGGTAAATAAGAAATCCGCTGAAAATGAAGAACTTATATTGGCGAGGTCGCTTGCCGGCCGCCAGCAAACCACTAGTCAGGTCATTGCAAAGCAGGCCGCCATTATCAATGGTGGAATATATGGCGAAGCTGAAACCTGCCTGCTTAAAGACAGCCTGGCAATCACGTTGGATGTTTTTAGTAAGCAGCAGGAGAAATTATTGCAATGGGTAGAACGCTCCAAATCCCCCCTTCCCACACATCTTTTTAAAATCCGCCTGCTTTTTTCATATATCAACCCTTATTATTCCAGCATCAGGCAAATAGGTCAGGATATCATACAGGATGATTCCATTATATTCCATATAAACAAGCGACTCTATTTGCACCGGCTGATAGAAAGCGACAATAAATATTTGCCGCTGATGCGGGAGATTACCAGCGAGTTTACACTGCTGTTAAATGAGAAAAATAAAGAATCTTCTGCCATTGAAGTCGGGAAAATGCTTTCTCTCGTCGTTGCTATTATCTGCCTGATCATACTCGTGTTGGAACCCGCATTCAAAAGAGGAGAGACAAATTTCAGGGATCTTCAAAAGGCAAAAAATGAACTGCAGATTGAAAAGACTCAATTGGATTCCTTGCTTCTTTCCCAGGATGAAGCCATTCAAACCCTTTCTTATGCGATGACCTACGCAAAGATGGGATCATGGAAAATAGATTTTGAAACCCGCGAAATCATTCTGGGGAATGAATTCAAGGAATTGCTGGTAATGGAAGAAAATACTTCCGGCAGACTGCCCCTCGATGAATTCCTGGAAGAGTTTGTGGTGCCGGAAGACTATCATAGCGCAGAAGATGAATTTGGTGAAATATTTCTCAAGAGGGATAATGTGGGGTATGAAAGTTCATTTTCATTCCGAGTGATTACACGTCATGGCTGGATGCGCTATTTATTTTTAAAAGGCAAAGTGGTAGACGTGAACGGATGTTTTGGAATTGCACAGGATGTTACCTCTCAAAAAGAGTCGGAAAATGCCCTGGTGAACAGCGAACAAAAATTCCGGCTGCTGGCAGAAAATTCGGAAGATATTATCAGTGTGCATGCAGCGGATGGAACGACATGGTATCTGTCCCCTTCTTTAACACATGTGCTCGGTTACGAAGTTGAGGAAGTGATTGGAACCCCCGTTCTGAATTATGTACATCCTGATGACCGGCATAAATTTTCCAAACAGAACAGAGGACCGGAACTCTTTTCCCAGGAATCACTGATCATGCGGTACCGCATCCGGAAAAAAGATAACACCTATCTCTGGCTTGAAACAATTATAAAACCCATCGTAGATCATAATGAGGTTATCAAGTTGGTATGTACTTCCCGTAATATTACAGGACAGCGTATTGCCCAGGAAAAGTTGAAAAAGAAGGACCAGCTCCTGTATGCCGTTTCACAGGCGACGCATTTATTGCTGAGCAAGACCGATCTGAATCAGGCCATCGCAGCAGGTATTGAAATTCTGGGAACCAAAACCCTGGTTACCAGGGTATATGTTTTCAAAAACCAACATGATGAATCCTCGGGAAAATGGTATACTTCTATTATAAATGAGTGGAATTCGGGTGGAAATAAATCAAGGCTGGATGATCCGAGGATGTTTAACCTGAGTTTCGAAACGATTGAACCCATCGTGCGGCCAATGATTGAGCGACAACCCTTTGTCAGTTATCGCTGGAAGGAAACAGATGAACGGCTACTGGGAATTTTTGACCGGCATCAGGTAGAAGCCACATTATCCATTCCGATTTTTGTAAATGATTTCTTCTGGGGTTTTGTGGGCTTTGATGAATTAACGCGTGACAAGGAATGGACAGAAGGAGAATTTTCCATTTTGCAATCTTTCGCTTCTTCTTTAAGTGCAGCCATCCAGCGTAAAAAAATAGAAGACGAACTGATTCAGGCAAAGGTACTTGCGGAAACAGCCAGTCGCACCAAAAGCGAATTCCTGGCAAACATGAGCCATGAATTACGTACACCCATGAATGGCATCATTGGATTTACGGACCTGGTGTTAACGACGGAATTGCAAAAAACACAACGGGATTATCTGAAGAACGTTAAGAAATCCGCCTATGGGTTATTGGAAATCATAAATGACATCCTGGATTTCTCACGCATAGAGGCGGGCAAACTGTTAATCGATCATACCTTATTCAAACTGGATGAACTGGTGGAGGAAACCATCGATATATTAACGCTGAAAGCCTTTGAGAAAAAACTTGAAATGCTTTACCGGGTTGATCACGACATTCCTTCGCAATTGATGGGAGATCCCGTTCGCATCAGGCAAATCGTAGTAAACCTATTGGGCAATGCAATCAAGTTTACAAAGGAGGGGGAGATTTTTGTTTCGATCAGGAAACAGGGGGACTATTTTTATCATGAGGACAAGAAGTATTTGAATTTCATCATAGAAGTAAAAGATACCGGCATCGGTATAG
>DASSGT010000132.1:0-8555 GCA_035693345.1 Puia sp.
TTATGTTCAATTCTTTCCAGTTCATGTTCCGAAAAAACATAATCCTTGATATCTTCATAACGATTCATCTCTCTGAACATACCTTTTTCAAATTGCAGAAGTGTATAATCGGCCAGCTTCCTCAAACGGTTTGCTTTTTCTTCCGTGTCCGCACATAACACCGATATAGCCATCAACGTTTGGGGCGATTCCAATTCCCTTGATGGCTTAAAATTTTTTTTGTAGTCTTCCACCATATCAGGACCCGCAAAACCATTAATAAAGCGTGCCACCGCAAGTCCCATTCCGAATTTCGCGGCGATCGCTGCGCTGCCTCCGCTGGAACTCAGGATCCATGGTTGGGGAACCGTATTTGAAATAGGTACAGCCAGAATTGGCCCGTAGGGAGAAGAGGCTTCATCATGAAAAAAAGCCTGCAGATATTCCAGTTGCTGCAAATAGGATTCTTCACTGAAATGATTTGACGGATTTAACAGACTGGCGGTAATCCGGTCTCCGCCAGGTGCCCTTCCCATACCCAGATCAATTCTACCGGGATACATGGTTTCCAGCAGCCTGAAATTTTCCGCCACTTTTAGTGCACTGTGATTGGGAAGCATGATGCCGCCGGATCCGATGCGGATCTTTTTTGTTTCACTCGCCAGCCGCACCATCAGCAGTTCCGGCGCAGAACCCGCAATCATCGTTGAATTATGATGTTCAGAAACCCAGAATCGATGAAACCCCCACTCCTCTGCTTTTTTGACCAGCTCTATGGTATTCGCAATGGCCTGTGACGCAGTCGTTCCCTTCGGAACAATGGACTGATCAAGAATACTGACCCGTAGCATGCATTTTCATTTGATTCATTAACATCTCAATGTCCTCTTTGTTTTAATATTGGAAAGCATTTCATGTTTTGATCCCTTAATTTTATAGTCAATTTATTATATGAATTACCAACAAATCACCGAATTACTCGGAAAGGAAAACGAAAGTCTTTTTTCCCATACATGTATTAAAGTACCAAAGGAAACGTTGCAGCTTCCTTCCCCCCGTTTTATTGAAGATATATTTTCAATATCAAACCGCAATTTGCAAACACTGCGCAGCCTGAAACAGTTGTACAATAGCGGCAGACTGGCAGGCACGGGATATTTGTCGATTTTTCCGGTAGATCAGGGGATTGAACATAGCGCAGGTGCCTCTTTCGCAAAAAATCCCATATACTTTGATCCGGAAAATATTGTCCGGCTGGCAGTGGAAGGCGGTTGTAATGCGGTGGCAAGCACTTTTGGTGTATTGGGTATGGTTGCCCGCAAATACGCACATCGCATACCATTCATCGTTAAACTAAATCATAATGAGCTTTTGACTTATCCCAATAAATTTGATCAGGTGATGTTCGGTACGGTAAGAGATGCCTGGAATATGGGAGCAGTAGCTGTTGGTGCCACGATATATTTTGGTTCTCCGGAATCGGACAGGCAAATTGTAGAAGTGGCAAAAGCATTTGATGAAGCACATGAGTTGGGTATGGCGACTATATTATGGTGTTATCTGAGAAACAACGCGTTTGTCAGGGACGGAAAAGATTTTCATGTATCAGCTGACTTAACAGGTCAGGCCAATCATCTCGGTGTTACAATTCAGGCAGATATTGTAAAACAAAAATTACCTGAACTCAATGGCGGATACAAAGCATTAAATATCGGTAGTAGTCATTATGGAAAACTGGATGAAAAAATGTATACGGATCTTTCGACAGACCATCCGATAGATCTCTGCCGCTATCAGGTTCTGAATGGATATTCCGGCAGGGTCGGACTGATCAATTCCGGCGGTGCTTCTGAAGGAGATAAAGATTTAATGGAAGCCCTGCGTACCGCCGTTATTAATAAGAGAGCCGGTGGCAGCGGTATGATTTCGGGAAGAAAGGCCTTTCAACGGCCATTTGCCGAGGGTGTACAATTATTAAACGGTATACAGGATGTATATCTCGAAAACAAGATTACTGTAGCATGAAAAAAAATAAATCAGGCCCCTCAACTATTTTCACGGACATCGGCGGGGTATTACTGACAAACGGATGGGACCGTGAAGCCCGGAAAAACGCCATTACCTTATTCAAACTGGATCCGGCGGAGACGGAGGAAAGACATCACCTTTCCTTCGATACTTATGAATCAGGAAAAATTTCGCTCAGCGAATATTTAAAACGCCTGGTCTTTTATACAAAAAGAGATTTTTCGGAAGAAGATTTCCGCGCATTCATGTTTGAACAATCACAACCCTATACGGATATGCTTGAACTAATCCGCGGCATCAAAAAAAAATATGGAATCAAAGTGGCAGTTGTCAACAATGAAGGAAGGGAATTAAATAATTATCGTATACACAAATTCAAAATGGGTGAATTCGTTGATTTTTTTATCAGTTCCTGTTTCGTTCATTTCCGTAAGCCCGACGCAGATATTTTTAAAGTGGCGCTGGATATCGCTCAGGTATCACCGGAAAAAGTGATTTACCTGGAAGACCGTCCCCTGTTTGTTCAGGTAGCCGACGGTCTCGGCATCCGCGGCATCGTCCATCAGGATTTTAATACGACAAAGACACAACTGGCTGATTTTGGCTGGTCGATATGACACCGGTCAGGGATTTAATCAGATCGATTTCCGCCTGACTATAAGGCGAGCCGTCCTGTCTGAATATATCGTGAAACCAGATCTTGGGCTCGGCGCCATCGGGCATCGGTGTATCCCAGGCATATTTTGTATTTGTTTTGCCGCTCACCAGTCCCCAGTTAATAGCACCAATATTTTCTCTTTTCAGGAGAGGCATGATATTAAAAAATGTGCTGTTCCTTAAACGCGCCATATATTCCGTACAAATCAGTGGCCGTCCGAATTTCCTGAGAGAGTCAATGGCCAGCTGATGATCTTTTTCATTTTCATAATTGTGGTATGTGATGACATCTGAATTATTCAGTTGGTAATTTGTAAGCTCAATCAGGCTTTTACTCCATACGCCGGCAGTTAAAGGTTGTTGTGGATTGACTTCTCTTCCCCATTGAAAAATTTTTGTAAGTAAAGGCATCGATTTATTCTGATAGCCTGAATTTCCCGGCTCATTATACAAATCCCATAATACGATCCGCCGGTCATTTCTAAAAGTCCGGAGAATATCTCTCACATAGGCTTCCAGCACCTTGACAATGCCGGGATCATCATAGAGTAATTTTCCCGGATCCCTTAACCATCCTGAATTGTGAATGCCGGGCTTGGGAGCCGGCTGCGGTCCCGCTGAATAAGATTCGTTCCAGCAATCATCAAAAAATACAAAAATGGTTTTTATATTCCTGCTGTTTGCAATGGAAAGGTATGTCTCCATCCTCTTTTTAAAACCGGCGGCATCTTTCTGCCAGGCCAGGTGGTGCAGAAATACGCGCATACAATTAAGACCAATTGACTGGGCAAATCCAAGTTCCCGGTTGATCGTTGCAGAGTCAAAACTTTCAGCCTGCCACATCTCCAGCTGATTGATAGCTGTGCTCGGAATAAAGTCGCAGCCCCTGAGCCATCCCTGCTTACTGTACCATTGATGGGCCTCATGTTTTGACCAGACCGGACGCGTGGTCTGTGCACTTAAACAAAGACCATTGCAGCAAATAAGAATAATCAAAAGAAATTTTTTCAACATGGAATGATTTTATTATGTATTTATTTTTCAGGAGATGCCAGCATATCGTCAATCTATTTTTAGACAAATGGCGCGGCAAATCTACAAATTCCCAAACAAAATGCTGTATCATCCCGGATCACAAATTGTATCGATTGCGAACAGTAACCCGGTTGTATTTTTAAAATATAAACATGTCATTCAACGATTTATGAAGGTGGCATATCTTGTGACCACTTTTCGCACAAATCAACTCCATGTTTAGAAACTATTGCAAGACGGCATTCCGGAATCTGATCAGGAATAAAAAATTCAGTCTGATCAATATTTCGGGCCTGGCCATTGGAATTGCTTCATCGATATTGATCTTCACAGTCGTTCAGTATGAACTAAGCTATGATACATTTCAACCGAATTACAACAATATTTATCAGGCAGCCATCGAGGATAAATTTCCGGATAATACCGCATACACCCCCGGAACACCTTATCCTGCACTGGATGCAATCAGAGCAAGATTCCCACAGATGACTACGGGTGTCATTTATGCAAACTACAGTGCCCAGTTAACGGTAGTAGGTCCGGATGGCGCACCTTCCAAAGAGAAAAGATTCATCGAAGAAACCGGGATGTTTTTTGCCGATCCGCAATATTTCAAAATATTCAAAACAAATTGGCTGGTGGGTTCCCCGCAAGTGCTCGATCAGCCCAATAAGATTGTTCTTACCAAAAAAACAGCAGAGAAATATTTTGGCCTGTGGCAGGAAGCAGAAGGCACATATATTCGCCTGGATAACCTGAATACACTGCAGGTTGCGGGTATCATCCAGGATCCTCCCGGTAATTCTGATTTTCAGTATAAAGCCATCGGTTCTTATCCTGTTTTTAAGAGCAATGGTTTTTATCCTTACAGCAAGGAATGGAACACCACCAGCAGCAGTGAACAACTCTATGTATTGTTGCCATCTTCACAGTCCGTTTCTTCCGTCAATGCGCAACTTCTGAAATATAGTAAGGAACGTTTTAAAGAAAACAATCGTAAGGTCAGCCGCACTATTTTCCTCCGACCTCTCAGCATATTACATTTTGATACCCGCATGGAAAATATGGGTGATCATATTACAAACAAATCAACGCTTTGGACGCTCGCCCTGATCGCTATGTTCATCCTGGTGATGGCCTGCATCAATTTTGTGAATCTGTCTACCGTCCAGGCGGTAAACCGTTCCAAAGAAATTGGTGTAAGAAAAGTATTGGGCAGCAGCCGCTGGAATCTGCTCTGGCAGATTTTGGGAGAAACTGCCCTGGTTGTCATAGCTTCCATCCTGCTGGCTTTTGGACTGTCAGAATTATGTCTTCCGTATATCAAACATGTGTCTTCGATCACCGAAAATATCAGTTTATTCAGCTGGCAAATTGGTTTTTATCTTGCCGGTCTGTTTATTCTGGTAACATTGATGGCCGGTCTTTATCCAGCCATGGTTGTATCCGGCTTTAGTCCGATTCTGGCACTGAAAAATAAAATAAATTCCGCCAGCGTAGGAGGCATTTCCCTTAGAAGATCCCTGGTTGTTTTGCAATTCGCCATTTCACAGGTACTGATTGTAGGGACCCTGATTGCCGTATCCCAAATGAATTTCATACAAAACGCCGATCTCGGGTTAAACAAAGAAAGTATCCTGGTGGTAAGAGGTAATGGAGACAGCACACAAATTTCCAGGATGGATATTTTCAAAGCTGAGTTATTGAAAAATAATTCGGTAACCGATGTTACACAATGCACGGATATTCCTTCTTCGGACAATAACTGGGGAACCAATTTTGCCTTCAACCATAAACCGGACGAAAACTATACCCTGTTTCTGAAATTTGCCGATGCCGATTATTTTAAAACCTTCGGCCTGCAATTCGCCGCAGGTGGTCCTTATACAAAAGCGGATACGGTAAATGAAGTTGTAGTCAATCAAACCCTGGTTTCCAAACTGGGTCTGAAAACGCCTCAGGAGGCCATCGGAAAAGATATACAGCTGGGTGGCGGATGGAAAAAAATCTGTGGTGTTTTAAATGATTTCAGGCAGAACTCCTTACGCGACGCTACAAAACCTCTTTTAATCGCGAATGATAAAAAAGTATATTCGTTTACAGCGTTGAAATTAAGAGGCAGCAACCTGGCAGCCCTCAGGGAACAGGTACAGAAAGTCTGGGATAGATATTTTCCTGAATATGCAAACCAGACATATTTCATGGATGAAAAAATAGAGAATTTTTACGAACAGGAACACCAGTTGGCGTTACTGTATAAAATATTTGCAGGCATCGCCGTATGTATTTCCTGCCTCGGCCTTTATGGATTGGTATCTTTTATGGCCGTACAAAGAAAAAAAGAAGTCGGAATACGTAAAGTGCTCGGCGCCAGTATTTCCCAAATCATTTATTTATTCTCAAAAGAATTCACGGTACTGATCCTGATTGCCTTTGCCATTGCTGCGCCCGTAGCATGGTACATGATGAGCAACTGGCTGCAACGGTTTGTTTATCGCATCCCGCTGCGCCCGCTGCTTTTTATCCTCGCAGTGGTGATATCCGTTACGATTGCATGGTTGACGGTTGGATATAAATCGTTCCGTGCGGCCCTGGCCAATCCCGCGAGAAGTTTAAAATCAGAATAACAAGTATGGAAGACTGGAAGGTCAACCACCAACCTTTATTTGGCTGAAAACAAATAAATAGTTGTCTCGTGAAAAGTCTGTCCTGGTGTGAGTATTGAATTTGGAAATGAAGGCTGGTTGGGGGAATCAGGAAAGTGTTGTGTTTCGAGACAAAGGGCTGCGTGTTTCACCACTTTTTTACCATCACGTCCTCTCAGTGTACCATCCAGAAAATTACCCGTGTAGAACTGTATACCGGGTTGAGTTGTTTTCACGACTAAACGACGGCCGGATGAAGGATCGTATAGTTCTGCGGCCACCGCCATTCCCGAATCTTTTTTATTTATTATAAAATTGTGATCATATCCCCCTTTCACACGATCAATGTCCTTTCCGATTTTTTTTGTCGTAAGGAAATTAAAAGCCGTGTTGTTCACAGGTAATATCTGGCCGGTTGGAATCAGGGAATCGTTTACTGGCGTATACTTTGAAGCATTAATTTTTATTTCTTCTGAAAGTATTGTTGAATCCTTGCCGGCAGATAAATTAAAGTACGCATGGTTCGTGAGATTTACAGGCGTCTTCATATCGGTCAGTGCAGTATAATCAATAACGAGACCGTTTTCCGAATTGATCGTATACACCACTTTTACATTGAGGTTTCCGGGATAACCTTCTTCCCCGTCGCGACTGAGATAGGAAAGTGCCAGACTGGAATCGTTTACCAGATTTACGTTCCAGATTACTTTGTCGAAACCTCTAAGACCACCGTGCAGTGAATTCCCGTGATTGTTGAGGTCAAGCGTATAGATTTTGCCATCTATTTGAAATGTGCCGTGGTGGATCCTGTTCGCATATCTTCCGATCAGCGCACCAAAATAAGGATTAGCTTTCTGACGATATCCTGCCAGTGAATCATATCCCAGTATAATATTTCCGGAAACCCCCGATCTGTCAGGTGTCCATAATGAAAGCAGAGTACCGCCATAATTTGAAATAACGGCCTTCATTCCCTTGCTGTTTTTTATCGTATAAGCATATACGGTATCCTTATCGATCGTACCATAAAAACTTTTATTCCCGTTTTCCTGAATTACAATTTCATTATGTTTTTCAGGCGTTGTATGACAACCTCCTGTAATGCCCGCAATGAAAAGGAAAAAGAAAATGTAGTGTAATGGTTGGAATTTCATATCGGTTCTGTCTTTCAGTTGATTTTTACCTGTGTCCATTTTTTGCTAAATATTACCGGTTGGTCGTTGAAGTTTTTGTCCTGCGTCGTACAACAAATATCTGGCGGGTTATATCGGGTTGGTTATCTCCCAATAAAAATCCAAATGGCTGCAGGGGACCTATGCGATCGAATATCACTTTAACGATGGCGGTTAATGGAATAGACAGAAACATACCCGGCACACCCCATAGTGCATTGCCCACCAGTACAACGATAATTGAAACAAGCGCATTGATTTTCACCTTGGATGCTACAATTTTTGGCACAAATAGATTGTTATCTATAAATTGAACGATCAGATATGCAATTAAAACATACAAAGCGTCGATGGGCTGCTTGGTAGCCAGTGCCAGTAGCATAGGCAGCGCGACGGCCACTACACCACCAATGTACGGAATAACATTTAATAATGCTCCGATCACACCAAGCAGAATCGCATACGGTATTCCCAGAATCATCAGGGCAACTGAATTTAATATGGCGACCAGGGCGGCTTCAACAAGCAGACCGATCAGATAACTCTGGATCAACCCCTTGGTTTCCGTCAGAACTTCAACAACCGTCCCATGCACATTTTTTGGAAATAGTCTGGCAAAAAATTCCAGCAGCAGGGGTTTGTAATAAATGATCATAAATACATACACCGGCATGATGATAAAAGTCATTAGCATTCCACTCAGTGTACTGACAGTACTCGTAATGACGACTGAGCCATTGTCCATGCCCTCCTGTTTGGTTTTTGTTACCCAGGCATCTACCTTCCATTTGGAAACATTGAATGTTTTGGAGATCCACCGCTCGCCGTCATTGAACAAAGTCATAAATTTTTGTTTGAATAATGGAAACGATTCACTGAAAAGCGAAATCTGCGTCACAAAGAAATAGAAAATCGCAGTGATTAGCGCCATGGTTACCACCAAAGAAAGAATAATGGCTAAAACACGGGGGATTTTTATCCGGCATAGAAAAAGAATCACCGGATTCAGCAATATGGCGATCATGATAGCAAATACCAG
>DASSGT010000133.1:0-2016 GCA_035693345.1 Puia sp.
GCCAGCCGGTCAGGCGCAAACTTTCCGCCATGTTTCGATACAAGCAGGTTCACCACATCAAACCCGATATTATGGCGCGTCCCTTCGTATTCGGAACCAATGTTGCCCAGGCCAGCGATCAGGAACATAGTATAAGAGTATAAGAGTATAGGAGTATAAGAGTTACAAAATCACGATTTCTATCCGTTAACAATTAACAATTGACAATTGACAATTAAAAAAAAGGCTGTTCCACCGAATGAAACAGCCTTTGAATGATATAACTGAGCACTATTTCTTGCCGGCTGGTTTTGCAGCAGGTGCTTTCGCAGCAGCGGCAGGAGCAGCGGCGGCTGGCGCAGCAGATGCGGGTGCAGCAGCACCGGCAGCAGCAGTTGTTTCTTCCTGTTTCAGAACACGCGTCAGCACAATCGATGCAACCGGAATTCTTGGTGAATTCAGGATCTCATAATTAGGTGCTTTCACATCTTCCACACGAATATTACCATTCAGTTCGAGATTGGTAAGATCCACTTCGATGTTTTCACGCAGGAATTTCGGCAGCGTTTTTACTTTCAGGCTTTTCATTTTTGTAATCAGCTTTCCACCATCCTTTACGCCTTTTGCAGCGCCTGTGAATTTTAATGGAATGGTTGCGATTACTTTTTTGTCTTCAACCAATTCCAGAAAATCCAGATGGTTGAGAGCGTCAGTTACTTTGTCAAACTGGATTTCTTTCAGAATACAACGATGTGTTGCTCCGTCCAGTTTCACTTCTACTAATTGGAAATCCGGTGTGTATACCAGGGTCTTGAAAGCCGTTACTGGCGCTGAAAAATTCAGTTCGCGAGCACCCCCGTAAATTACACCGGGCACTTTACCCTCAGAGCGGAGTAGACGGGTGGCTGTTTTGCCGAGTCCGGTCCTGAGTTGTCCTTCGATTGTAATTGTTTGCATGTTTATATTTGATTTAAAAAATACCTTATTTGTTTCTGAGCTGCGAGTGAATAAATAATCCGGTGATGCTCCTGTTTTCAAAGGCATTCCGGATAGCGATCGCAAATAATTCCGCAACACTCAGTACTTTGATCTTGGAACATTTCTGTTTCAGCGGAATCGTATCACAAACCACCAGCTCTTCCAAAACACTGTTCTCAATATTCGTGTAGGCGTTTCCACTCATAACAGGATGCGTACAAAGTGCTCTCACACTCCTGGCTCCTTTTTCTTTCAGCAAACCCGCCGCTTTTGCCAGCGTTCCGCCAGTATCACAGATATCATCTATCAAAACCACATCCCGGTCTCCCACTTCCCCGATCACCACCATACTCGCAATTTCATTTGCCCTTTTTCGGTGTTTATCACAGATCACCATTTCTGCATTGAAATAAGAAGCGATTTCCCGTATCCGGTTAGCGCTTCCCACATCGGGGGCCGCAAAGGTAAGGTTTTCAAGCTTCAGATTCTCTATATAAGGGATAAAAATGGCAGAACTGTCGAGGTGATCCACGGGTATATCAAAATAGCCCTGGATCTGTGGGGCATGCAGGTCCATCGTGATCACTCGGTCGGCCCCTGCTGCCACTAACATGTTGGCAATCAACTTGGAACCTATCGCTACCCGGGGTTTATCCTTTCTGTCCTGGCGGGCATACCCGTAATATGGAATCACGGGTACCACTTTATAGGCTGAGGCCCTTTTGGCCGCATCAATCATCAGTAGCAGCTCCATCAGATTCTCGGTGGGCGCAAAAGTGCTCTGAACCAGAAAAACCATGTCTCCCCGGACACTTTCGTTAAATATTGGCTGGATTTCACCGTCACTAAAATGCTGAATGGTGATCTTTCCGGAAGGACAACCATAACGGCGGGTGATTTTTTCTGCCAGATATTGAGAGCCCGTACCCGAGAAGATTTTGGCTGTTCCTTCCATAAAATGATAGTTGCCGCGAAGATACTTCTTAAGCTTAAAGCGCAAAGCGTAAAGCGTAAAGGTTTTTTTAAAAGCTTAAAGCGTAAGGCGTAAAGCGTAAAGCT
>DASSGT010000134.1:0-5498 GCA_035693345.1 Puia sp.
ATCCATTCTTACGGGATCTTATTCGCACGTGCATACCATCGTTGATAACGAAGCACCCGAACCTACTGGTCTGATTTATTTCCCTCAATACCTGCAAAAAGCAGGATATCAGACATCCTTCTTTGGTAAATGGCATATGGGAAACGAAGATGATAAACCCCGTCCCGGTTTCAACCACTGGGAAAGTTTTAAAGGTCAGGGCGTTTATTACAATCCTTCATTGAATATCGATGGAAAAGAAGTTGCTTATACAGATTCCACCTACATCACCGACCTGTTGACAGATCATGCACTCACCTGGTTAAAGAACAGGGATAAATCAAAACCTTTCTTCTTATATCTGTCGCATAAGGCGGTGCATGCGCCATTTGAACCAGCCCGGCGCCACCGGGATTTGTATAATAATCTGGAGTATGTATTACCACCTACCTACTTTCAGACACTCAATGATGATTATAAAAAACTGGGCTGGCCCGAATGGGTAAAACAACAGCGCTATAGCTGGCATGGCGTTGACTATATGTACCATTCCCATATAACCATCAATGAACTGGTGCGTACTTATTGCGAAACATTAATGGCTGTTGATGAAAGTATTGGGGAAGTGATGGACTATCTGAAAAAAGAAGGTCTCGATAAAAATACACTCATCATTTATATGGGTGACAATGGGTTTGCTTTTGGCGAACATGGTTTGATCGATAAGCGGACGTTTTATGAAGAGTCAGTCAAAGTTCCATTGCTTGTGTACTGTCCTGAATTATTCAGCGGCGGACAAACGATGAATAAAATGGTTCAGAATATTGACATCGCGCCGACCATTTTAGCGGGTGCGGGACTTGAGAAACCAGCCAGCATGCCCGGGCGATCATTTATTCCATTGCTAAAAGGCGACTCAGCTATTTGGAGAGATAAGATATTTTACGAATATTTTTGGGAGTACGATTTCCCGATGACGCCGACAACCTACGGTGTGCGAACGGATAAATATAAATATATCCACTACATGGGTATCTGGGATACCAATGAATTATACGATCTGGAGAAAGATCCGAACGAAACCACCAACCTGATCGCAATGCCCGAATATGCCGATACTGTAAAAAAACTGGCTGGATATTTATTCGACTGGCTTCAGCAAACCGGTGGTATGCAGATCCCGCTGAAACGAACGATCAAACATCCGGCGGGCGACTATCGACACCCGTTTAATTATTAGTTGTTAGTTGTTAGTTATTAACGTCTAATATCAATTAACAACTAACAATTAACAACTAACAAATAACAACTAATAATACATGAAGTGGCTTTCATACCTGGCAATTGTGATCATGTTTTCCCTCAGCTGTTTACAATCTGCCGAAGGTCAGAACAGAATTATCGACTCCCTAAAGAATGTATTATTAAATCAAAAACCAGATACCAATAAGGCATTGACCTATGTCAGGCTCAGTGAACAATATGTACTGATCGTGGATACGGTGGCCATTTTTTTGTATGCTGATTCTGCGCTATCCCTTGCAAGAAAATTGTCTTTTAAAAGAATTGAAGCAAGTGCCATTGAAAACCGTGGTTATGGATATATGGCCATTAGAAAATTTGACAGCGCAAAAAAGGATTATTTCACTTCTCTGGATATCCGTCAGAAAAATGGTAATAAAGCCGGTACAGCCCAGTCCTATTATTCGATCGGGCATTATTATCGTGCGTTGGACAGTCTGCCGGAGGCGCTTGAAAGTTATTATCATGCTTTAGAAGTCTTTGAAGAAACCGGGAACAAAAAAGGAACCGGCGGAGTCAGGAACATTCTCAGTCAGATTTATCTCAACCAGGGCAATGATTCCGAAGCGCTCGTGAATGCGCAGTTGGCTTCTGCCATCCAGCAGGAAAACAGAAATTATTCCGGCGCGGCAAATTCTGATTTGGTGATGGGGAATATTGAATTCGATCGGAATCAATATGATGAGGCGCTGCAGTTTTACCAGCAGGCCATCCAAATGCTGATTCCTGCAGGTCTTTTACAATCGAACTCTGGTGAGATCTATATGAGAATGGGAGACAGCTACCAGAAAAAAGGAGAACTGGACTTTTCCAGGGGTGACAGGACAGAAGGACTGAAGAAATATGATCAGGCCATGGCTATGTACGACAGTGCCAAAATTATTTTCAAAAAGAGTAATTATAGTACGGCCAGAATTTTTATTGGTAACAGTTATAGTACGGCCCTGGTGCCACTCGGTATTCGCATAGCGAAAATTGATATTCAGAATAAAAAATATGCGGAAGCCAGGCGGCTGCTGGATGAATTTTTTAAACAACCCCGGAATACACTCGACGAAACAGATCTAAGCGATGCATATGCCAGCCTTGCAGTATTGGACAGTGCAGCCGGCAATTACAAAGGCGCTTATCAGGCATATAAATCTTTTATCAGAAGCCGGGATAGCGTCTATAATGTAAGGAACAACAAGAGATTGCTTCGTATACAACTGCAGCATGAGTATAATGTCCGGGAGGCAGAAACGGCGGCACTACAGGCAAAAAAAGATGCTGAAGCCCGTGAAACAAAAAATAAACAGGATCTGGCTATTCTGGCATTATTGATTTTGATCCTGGCCATATTAGCGATCGCCCTCATCCAGATGAGAAATAATAAGGCAAAACAAAAAGCAAACGGACTTCTTCAGGCAGCTCTGGCGAATCTGAAATCCACGCAAACCCAGCTCATCCAGACAGAAAAACTGGCCTCTCTGGGAGAACTCACTGCAGGCATCGCCCATGAAATTCAAAATCCGTTGAATTTTGTAAATAATTTTTCAGATTTAAATAATGAACTTCTCCTGGAGTTATTGGATGAAATGGAAAAAGGGCATATGGACGAAGTAAAAAAAATCGCGTTGACCGTGATAGACAATGAACAAAAAGTTCTTCGTCATGGAAAACGGGCAGACGCGATTGTAAAAGGGATGCTGCAACATTCACAATCTGGAGCGGGCACAAAAGAATGGACAAATATCAATGGCCTGGCTGATGAATATCTAAGGCTGGCATACCACGGTTACCGTGCAAAGGATAATTTATTCAATGTTGTACTAAGGACAAACTACGATGACACAATAGGCAAAGTCAATATTATTCCCCAGGAAATCGGCCGCGTATTACTCAATCTGTATAATAACGCATTTTATGCCGTACATGAAAAGTCGAAAGAAGGCATTGCAGGGTATGAACCGGTGGTCAGCATAAGCACCAGAAAGCTGGAAAATAGAGTACAAGTGAGTGTCAGGGATAATGGGAATGGGATTTCTCCGGATCTTATAAGTAAGATTTTTCAGCCCTTCTTTACAACAAAACCAACCGGACAGGGTACGGGACTGGGTTTATCCCTGAGTTATGATATCGTGAAGGCACAAGGCGGTGAATTGAAAGTGGAATCCGAAGAAGGATCGGGGGCTGAATTTGTTGTACTGATTCCCGTTGTATGAATTTTTATCATTAATTTTATTTCCCCACACATTCTTCCGCTCCCTACTAAAATATTCCAGCTTTTTATCATCTTAAAATAATTCTTTATGAGAAAATTATTGTTTTTATGCGCCGCCTTCCTGGTCTCCTCCTTTACATCCATGAGCCCCACACTTTCAGACAAAGAAAGAAAAGATGCTATTGACCAATTGGCCAAAACTGAACAGGGCGTTTTCAATTCCCTGAAGGGACTAAGTGACGCGCAACTGAATTTTAAACCGGCCCCCGACAGATGGAGTATTTCAGAATGTGTAAAGCATATAGCCGTTACCGAGTTGTTCCTGTGGAAAATGACGGATTCAGCACTCAAGCTGCCTGCCGATGCTGCAAAACGTAGTAATATAAAGGTAACCGACGACCAGGTATTGCAGATGGTCGAAAGCAGGGCGCAGAAAATAAAGACATTTACTCCGCTGGAGCCACAGAATACCCCGTTTAAATCCTGCCCGGATGCATTGTCTTCTTTTTATGACAGCCGGAAAATGTTGACGGATTTTGTAGCAACTACCGGTGACGATATGAGAGATCATGTGTTAACACTGCCCTTCGGTTCTTTTGACACATACCAGATGATCCTTTTCATGGCCGCTCACAGTAACCGTCACACGCAGCAGATCGAAGAAGTAAAAGCAGATCCGAATTTCCCGAAGAATTAGGAGGGAAAACCAATCCTTTCTAAAACTTTCTGAAATCGCGAATCGGCTCTGAGATTTTCAGGAACCCAGGGCTCATATTTGAGTAAAATCAGACTCGGGTCGCTGTCTTCAAAAGCTTTTTCAAGATAATCAAAGGCTTCATCCGGATCATTTAAATAAGCAGCAGATAATGCGGTCAGCGCATTGGAAATATATTCGGATTTTGACCTTTCCTTTAATTCATTCATCAGAGTGCGGGCCTTATCAGATTGGCCGGTGATACAATAAATCCAGATAACGCCATGAAGCGTAAAGGAATGCCTGTTGGAAAGAATCAGTGAAGTCTCGAAGCAGGAAATGGCTTCATCATATTGTCCCAATGCCATATGAATACAACCCGCTCCTGCATAACACAGAAATGAATGGGCATCCAGGTCAATACCCGTTTTGCAGACAGCCAGTGCTTCATTGAATTTGCCTGCGCAGTGGAGAATAAGAGCATAACTGGCATGATAGTATGAACTGAGGGGTTCCAGGTGGACAGCCATTTCTCCGTGCTTTTTAGCCTCTTCAAATTTACCTTCCACCGTAGTCAGGTAATTCCAGCCATATCTCAAGTGACCTTCAGCAAAACGGGGGTTTAGCTCTATAGACTTTAGAAAATTTTTCTTTGCCTCTGCCCAGTTTCTTTCATAACAGGTATGATAATATCCCAGCGTACAATAGGGTTCACAAAGAGAAGGATCCAGTTTCAATGCCTTCTCTGCCGATTGTTTGGCACGAGCCATCGCCTCTTTGGGGGGCATGATACCATAAACGGCAAGGCTCAGATGTACATCTGCGTATCCCGTATGTGCAAGCGCAAATGAAGGATCCATGTCAATCGCCTTTTGGAAATATTGCAGGGCGGTGATGATCGAAGCACCACGCCGGTACATATAGAACTTTCCTTTTAAATAGAGTTCATAAGCATCAGTATTTTGGGTATAACTTTTTGTCATCAATGCACGATCGTTCTTCAGTAATGTCAGCTTTAGTTTTTTTGTAATGGCCAGGGCGATTTCATCCTGGATGGCAAAAACGTCATCCATCTTACGGTCATATTTTTCCGACCAGAGATGATACCCGTCCTCAACATTTACCAGCTGGGCTGTAATACGAAGCCAGTTACCCTGTTTGCGAACGCTGCCTGCCAGCACGGTATGTACGCACAACTTCTCTCCCAATTCATGCAATTCGATATTTTTACCCTTAAACTGGAAAGAAGAAGTACGTCCTGCCACTTTCAAATCTTTGATATGGGTCAGCGAGTTAATGATTTCTTCCGCAATGCCATCG
>DASSGT010000135.1:0-4577 GCA_035693345.1 Puia sp.
CAAGTTAGTGCTTTTGAGCTAAATGCACAAAGTGCAAAAAGTAAAGTGAATATTGTTGTTTTAATAATTCGACAATCCGTTAACAATTAACAATTAACAATTGACAATTAAAAAGGTTTCTGAAAAAGAAAAACCTCCGGCAATACACCGGAGGCTCTTATATTATGAAGAATTCTACTATTTTAACTTGAGACTGTCAATTGCCGGCTTACCTGAAAACTGCTTATTCATCTGATCGATCTGTAAGAGCATCCGGTAAGTGGTGAAAATATCCTGGACAAATTGCTGCTGTCGGTCGGAAAGCTGTCCTCCTTTGCCTTGCAACATCATGTAAGCATTCGTGGCCAGTTGATCATCGCTGGATTCATCGCCCAGGGACGTATAATAACGCATCTGCTGCTGAAGATCTTTTTTCAGCGAAGCTTCTACTTTTTTCGCCAGCGCCAGATCACCGGCTATATAACAGGATTGCAGGAAATCAGTCGAAATAGCATCCTGCTGATTTTGCCTGTTTGACGTCATGCCATACGGGAAATTGGATTCCAGAACATTCTTATCGAAATGTTCCAGCACATTTTTGGCAGAATCCTTTTTACCGGCATCTGCCAGTGCAAAAGCGACCTGTGAGTGTGCCATCCGGATACTGTTCAGATGACGACGATTTTCTTCATCATAGTATACACCTGGCTTTTCTGCCGATCCGTAGGCAAAATGATTCATGATTGTCTGGTAGGCCGCTTCCATATCCACGCCACCCTTATCAAAAGGAACCAGCTCATAAGAAAGCCCGCGGAGGCGGACATATTTACTAAGGCCCAGATCATTTAATTCCTGGGTGGATGTGAAGCAAATCGGACGCTTCCAGTGATTGGCTGCAATAACAGCATATATAGCTAAATCGTTCTTAAGCAGGTATGAACGATTAGGTATATCTATTTTAAGTTCACTCAAAACGCTGTCTCCTTCGTGTATAAGGCCGGCCGCTTTCACCGCTGCCAGGTCCACCGGAACGGTCAATTTCTTCACCGGCATCAGATTGAGTACGTCCTCATCCTGCATCTGCGTATATTTTGGATCATCACTGCCGACTACATTCTTTAAAATGTCAAAGAGATCGTAGTATTTCTTCTGATCAAATCCCGGCAGAGGTGTGATATACGTGACATCTCTTCTGTTTCCCTGAATCTGGTCAGGTGTAAAAATGATATCGAAGGGGGCACTCTTGTTTATCTTATACCGCAGTTCGTTCATATACCAGTCAGTTCCCAACAGGCTGTTGACCACCACGCGCACATCCGGGCGGATGCCTTCCACTTCCTGGGCGTACCACAATGGATAAGTATCGTTATCGCCGAATGAAAATAACATGGCATTGGGCGGGCAGCTTTCCAGATAATCCTTAGCCAGGTCACGCGCCAGTGTTTTTTTGCTTCTGTCGTGATCATCCCATTCCTGGTTACCCATTAATACCGGCACTGCCAGTAAACAGAGTCCTGCGGATACATAATTGGCCGTGGGGCCTTTCAGCACTTTATCAAACATATCCTTTACCCAAAGCACCCCGAGACCTATCCAGATGGCAAAGGCATAAAAAGATCCAACGTAGGCGTAATCCCTTTCACGTGGCTGCTGCCCTGCCTGATTCAGATAAATCACAATGGCCATACCGGTGAAAAAGAACAGAAGCATATTGATGATGAAATCACGCCGGTTTTTATTGTATTGATAGAACAATCCGATCATTCCAAGAATAAAAGGGAGCGCATACATCCGGTTGTACGACTTGTTATTCTTGTGAATACTATCCGGCATTTTACTCTGGTCGCCGTATAAAAAATTATCTATAAAAGGAATTCCGGTGATGGCATTTCCATCCCGTATATTTCCGAAACCCTGCAGGTCATTCTGTTTACCGGAGAAGTTCCAGAAGAAATACCGCAGATACATCCAGTACGTCTGGTAAGAAACAAAATACCGGATATTATTGCCCATGGTAGGCGGATCTCCTTCGGCTACATTACCATATTGTTTGTACACTTCCTGCTGACCCCTGTCATTGCTGTTATCCCACATACGGGGGAAGAAATGGGAAGAAGGCGTATTATTCCAATCCTGACCGACTGATTTGCCGGAAACAATGTATTTATCCTTTCCCTTGATGTACTGATCACTGCCTTCAACACGCGGAGGCCGGTCGGTAAAGTCCGGGCCGTATACAATGGGCCAGTCGCCGTACTGATCGCGGCTGAGGTAGCCGACCAGTGTAACGGGATTATCTACATTGAACATATCCACCGCCGGGTCCGCATTGGAGCGGATCATTGTTGTAAAATATGTCGAGTAACCGATCAGCATGAAGGAGATGCTCCAGATACCGATTTTTAATAAATAATATCTCTTCCGGATGGCATATCGCAGACCAAAAACAAGAATGGCAGCCAGTAGGATAAAGAAAAAGGCAAACCCCCAGAAAAATGGCAGACTGAAACTATTCACAAAGAGAATATCAAACCAGGCAGCGCCTTTAATAGTGTATTGTATTACGAACTTCTGAATCAGCCCCGTGATCACACATCCGATAAAAAAGGCAAAGACAGATCCCCAGGCCGTGGGTGTATAGCGTTTGTAGTAATAGACCATTACGATGGCCGGAATAGTCAGCAGATTCAGCAGATGGACTCCGATGGAGAGTCCCATCATATAAAATATAAAAATGATCCAGCGGTCCGCTTCGGGTTTCTCCGCTTCATCTTCCCATTTCAGAATGGCCCAGAATACCAGGGCTGTAAAGAAGGATGAGGATCCGTACACTTCACCTTCCACGGCGCTGTACCAGAAAGAATCGCAGAAAGTATATGCCAGCGCACCCACGGTACCTGCTGCCATAATCGTAAAAATCTGCTGGCTGTCCAGCGCAAGGGCATTCTTCTGAATAATCTTCCGGGCGAAATGCGTAATGGACCAGAACAGGAAAAGAATGGTGAGACCACTCAGGATGGCACTCATGAAATTGACGGCGCGGGCCGCAGACAGCGGATTGTCTCCAAAGAGAATGATAAAAAAGCGACCCATCATCACGAAAAGCGGTGCTCCGGGCGGATGGGGGATCTGGAGTTTATAAGCGCTGGAAACAAACTCACCGCAATCCCAGAAACTGCCGGTGGCTTCCATTGTGAGGACGTATACCATACAGGCAATCAGACAAACGACCCAGCCTGATATGTTATTCACCTTCTTAAAGTTCATAGTCTACGATTTTTTAGGAGTGACAAATATATAGAGAGTACCCGACTAAATACAAGTGTGGAAGACTGGAAGACTGGAAGTCTGGAATAAATTAGTAAACAAACTGTTAAACTCTTAAACTCTACTTCCAGTCTTCCAGTCCTCCAGTCTTCCAAACTATTCAAAGTAAACCTTGACCGTCTGATAGAAAAGGTGGTGTTGCAGACTTTGATCAGTAAAGTCCTGGAGCCCGAACAGTCCGGCGGCATTGCCCTTGTTGATAGCGACTTCCAGATAATTGGCTGAATTAAAAATTGCGAGCTTTTCGCCCTGGGGAACGTCTGCATAGGATTCGCTGATCCGGTCGATGATCTCGTTTCTCTTAAAAACGATTCTGAAACTCCGTCCCCGGCGCTGGGCTTCAAATTCATCTCTTGTGATATTCACCACCACGTTTTCGAATTTATCGATGAAGATGATCTGTCCTTCAATATAACTTTCTCCCAGTAACGGACGGAGATCATTTTTCTGTATATATTTTATCTCCGGATCGCCGAGGGTTTCGGGTTCGATTCCGGATTCAATTGCTTTGATTGCCCGCCCGATCTGCCCGGTACAGTACATCGTATTTTTTATTTCATTTTTATCGAGGGGCAACCCGATAATTTTTTCAGCCTTTTCCGGCAGAATCATACCTAGTAGTCCATTGTCGGCACAAAAAATATATTGCCCGTGCAGGCAGGCGAGCAACAAGGTTTCAGGTTTTTGTTCAAACAGGTTGACCAGAATGATATGGTAGGTATTTTCCGGGAAATGCCAGATCGCATTCCGGCATATATAGGCAGCCTGGGGATAATTGAATGGTGCTATCTGGTGGGAAATATCACAGACCTGGAAAGAAGGATCGATTTGCATCAGTTGCCCTTTCACGGCACCGGCGATATAATCCTGCAGGCCGAAGTCGGAAGTAAGGGTAATAAGCGCCATCGTTAGCCGTTCATTTTTAAATATTCCCGTCTCTTATTTAACCAGTTCCCCATTCTTGAAATAATGCTGGTGTACAAGCTTGTCAGCCAGGGATGGAAAAAATTTGTTTAGGAAAACCGTGAACTTCCCAGTAAATGTTAACACCTGAACCCTTTTCCTTTTTTCGATAGCGTGTAAGATATATTTAGCGCAGGTTTCTGCACTCATCAATTTGGATTCATCCAGACTGCCTTCTCCCATCAGCTCACCATGACTATTAAGTGCCGAATGGCGGATATTGGATGTGGTAAATCCCGGAGAAACCCACATCACATGAACGCCCAGTTCAACCAGTTCCGTTCTAAGTGATTCCAGCCATCCCTGTA
>DASSGT010000136.1:0-2456 GCA_035693345.1 Puia sp.
CGGGTTATGACGTGCGATAGAGCCGCCAGGGGTTAGCGGTAGCACCGGCTATAGTTGCCGGTGCCTTTTTTGTTTACATGGTGGTTTAATCCCTTAAATCTTAATTTCCGCCAAATACGATCAATTAATGCCGGTCAGGCTCTTTCCTATGCCACCAGTTTGCAATTGTTGAACCCGTAACATTCATGGTGGGCCCGAATACCGCCGGGGCAAGGCCAACGGTTGCCAGTTTGCCGAGCGTTAAAGCAAGGCCCGATGCAAGACCACTATTCTGCATACCGACTTCCAGGGAAACCGTGCGACAATCTTTTTCACTCAGTTTAAATAATCTCGCCGACCAATAGCCCAAAGTATAACCGGTCACGTTTTGAATGAAAGTAACCAGGATTAATTTCAAACCAACCTGGAGAAGACTTTCCCGGCCACTGGCCGTAATAACCACGATGATGAGCGCGATCCCCGCCATGGAAATCATGGGCATCGCCCGATCGATGATTGAAAACCTGCCGCGAACAAAATAATGAAATATCAGACCCGCTACGATCGGGAGGATCACAATTTTTACAATATCCCATACCATCGGCCAGAATGCGATCTGAATAAATTCCCCGCCCAGAAAGCGCATAAGCATCGGCGTTAAAAAAGGAGCCAGCAGGGTGGACACGGCCGTAACGGAGACGGACAGCGCAAGGTTTGCCCGGGCCAGAAATGACATCACGTTCGATGCCAGTCCACTCGGACAACAACCAACCAGGATAATACCCGCAGCAATTTCCTTCGGGAAACTAAAAAGATTTGCGAGCGTGAATCCAAGCAATGGCATGATCGTATAATGGCAGATGATGCCGATCAGAATACCCCTGGGTTTTTTCAACACGGTTCGAAATTCACTTATACTTAGCTCCGTACCCATGCCAAACATGATAATTTGCAATAGAGGAAGGATCAGCCCCGATAATTTGAAACCACCCACCCGCAGAAAATATCCGGGGTAATACATGGCCAGGCTTACCGCCGCAAAGATCACCAGCGTATAAGTAAATCCTTTTAAAAGAGTAGCATGCTGAAAAGCAAGAGCCAGTGAAAGAAAAAACCCGGTTAACAGCCATCCCGCAAAAGATGGGTTACCAGCGACCGATAAATAAATATAACCGCATAAAAACAGGACGGCCGCTAAATAATAGTAATTGGATTTCATTTTACGGATCACATTTTCTGACATGTTGGTGTTTTTATTTTTTTCATTCATCAGGGAGAGCGAAGGCGATATAGGACGATCCGGATTTTAATCCTCTGCCGCCACCTGCGGCGATCACAATATATTGTTTCCCGTTGACGGCATACGTGATGGGTGTTGCAAATCCTGCAGCGGGAAGTTTATACGCCCAAACGGTCTGGCCGGATTTTTTATCAAATGCGCGAATTTTTTCGTCCCTCGTAGCAGCAATAAATATAAGACCTCCGTCGGTCACCAATGGTCCGCCGTAGTTTTCTGTTCCTGTAACCGGTATTCCTTTTTTTGTAAGCTCCTCATGTTCACCCAATGGAACCTGCCAGCGAAAGTTGCCCGTTTTCAGATCAATCGCGCTCAATGTTCCCCAGGGAGGTTTTTCACCAGGATAGCCCTGGCTGTCATATACTTTTTCCCAGATCTTCGCATGATAGGTAGGTTGGTAAGGGAAACCGTTTTTTTTCTGACCGGATTTGGATGTTCCGGTTCTTCTGGTTTTCAATTTTTGGTCATTCAGCAAATATTGAATAATCGCCTTGCGTTCATGAGATGAAAGCTGAGCGAATGCGGGCATTCTGCGACGGCCATCCCGGATGACCTTATTTATTTCTGGTTCACTCATACGGGAACCGATCTGAAGCAGACCCGGAATTTCCACACCATTTCCTTTTTTATCCGGTCTGTGACAGGAAGAACAATTGATCTTATATAAACCGGAGCCTTCAGAAGAAAACGCGGATTCTTCTGCGAGCCTGGATTCCATCTGTACCTTCCAGAGTGCATTATTTGCATTTTGATATAAAATGCCTTCGGAATCAATCGCGTTACCTCCCCATTCCGCTCCGCCGCTATAACCAAATAATAGCATCGGTTTTTCGGAAGGCGGAAGAAATTTATCCGAATGAAAACTCGAGTCGAATATTCTTTTGATAATATCGTGCGATTCAGATGATATATTGGTAATATCCTCTTCGTTGAAAGACTGATTTGAAAAGGGAGCGGGCAGGAGGGGAAATTTTTGTGTTGGCCAGGGATATTCTCCGGGCAGGCCATTTACAGGAACCTTTCGCTCTTCAACCGGGAAAAGAGAAATTCCGGAATCACGATCCAGCATATACACCAGGCCATCCTTGGTTGCCTGCACAACAACATCTCTTTTTCTCCCCTGAAAAAGAATCGTCGTGAGGTTTGGCGGACAGGGCACATCCCGATCCCAGAGGTCATG
>DASSGT010000137.1:0-2569 GCA_035693345.1 Puia sp.
CATTGCATGTTTCCAATGCCGGCCCTTTCTTCACAAAGTGAATCCAGATTCGTTTGCAGATCGTTACCAATTGCCGAAACAATACCCATACCCGCAATAAATGAAGGAACATTCATGTGGAAACCTTTACGGCACCGCTGTTCGCAGTGATATAATCTGCCATCGTCCGGATGGAGTGAAATACCCGGGGGCCGTCTTCTGCATTGGACAGCTTGATATTATATTCCTGTTGTAACAGGACGATTAATTCCAGTGCATCGATAGAATCTAAACCGACTCCTTCCACGAATAGTGGCTGATCGTCACCGATGTCGGAAGGTTTCAGATCTTTTAAGTTAAGTCTCTCAACCACCTGTACTTTCAGTTTCTCCATTAAATTATCCATGCTCCTGCTGATTCAATTGATTTAATTTGTCTTCGGTAAAAGCTATTGCATTTTCGGGACCGCCAGTTTCGACCAGGAAAAGTAATGCCCGATAATCTTCTTTCAAAATATCCACCCAGCCACAGATACAGTTTTTGACGAGTTTATTCTCAAACAAGCCATTGACATATTTAGCTATAAAATTACCATCGAACTGCTTAAATACAAAAAATGCATTTTCACCTTTAAAATGCCGTCGAATAGAGATCTCTCCGATTACAATATTTGGCAGCGTATACACGAACAGGGCCGGACTGGCACCCGCTTGTATGGTTTTGGCATATTTGAGATCCACATCGAGACTGGCATTTGCATTACTGAGGACCAGCCCGGTTTCTGTCTCTCCATATTTTTCTGAATGTCCGGAGCCCTTTAACAATATTTCGGTAGCCAATAAACCCAGTTTGCAGAGCTGATCCATTTTATGAAATTTCGGATAAGAAATTTCAAAATGGGTATACACTGCATTTAAGAATTCGTCCGCTGAACCGGGTTGTTCAAAAACCAATTGCCCGTTCTTAAATATTTTGTTCCGGGAAATCGAACAATATGCGGTGATATGAAGAGCAGGTTGCAATATGTAATGATCTTTAAATAGGTTTCGAAACCTGGCTGTCCCTGTACGTAATCATCGAAGCCAGCCGGTGTAACCAGGTCTTATGATTTTTTACATACGGATTATCCAGATCCCACACATAACCCGCCAGCACAGAACATATCTGACTTTTAATCAGTGCATCCTGGTTGTCCGCAAAGAAAATCGTGTCGAGCGTACCTTCATACCAGGCCATTACGTATGACCGGAATGTGTCCACACCCTGCATCATGATTTTCATATATTCATTTTGCCAGTCAATCTCACGACCTTTTAATTTCTCAACAACCAGTTTTCCGGCAATCTGACTCGATACGGTTGCCAGCGTTACGCCTGATGAAAACACAGGGTCGAGAAATTCTGTTACATTACCGGTTAATACAAATCCTTCGCCATAAAAACGATCTGTGGTAGATGACCAGGATTCCAGCACTCTCGGTTCGAATAAAAATTCAACTTCCTTAAATCTTTCTTTCAGGTAAGGTTCCTGTTCAATGAGTGTGCGTAATTGCTGTTCGGTATTACCCGGAATTTTTGCAAAAAAAGAAGGATCACCCACAAAACCGAGCGAAGTGACTCCATTGGAAAAAGGGATGATCCAGATCCATACTGCGTGCTGATGTACCACAATGGTAATGCGGTTCGGTTCATCAGATAATTCCCTTCGCAGGTCCACGGTATGCGTGAACAATGCTTTCCGTGGCGGCAAATTGGAAGGCTTATCCATATTGAAAAGCTTTGGTATCACCCGGCCATAACCGCTGCCGTCAATAATAAACCTGGCTTTGATCTGCGATTCCTTACCATTTTTATCCACCACTGTAGTGATCGAGTCGGAGCCCTGAAACTCGATGCCGGTTACCGTCGTTTCATAGTCAATGGGAACACCCATTTTTTCTACGGTATCTGCCAGTGTTTTATCAAACTCTGCACGGGGAACCTGCCATGTCCATTGCCATCCTTTGGTGAATTGATCCGCGAACTGATAGTCGCAGGTTTTGCCATTTTTCACAAATTTAGCTCCGCCTTTTTCCTGGAATTTTTTTTCTTTCACTGCTTCCAGAAAACCGGCTTCTTCCAGGGCTTCCATACAACGCGGAAGAAGGCTTTCTCCAATCACAAAACGTGGAAATTTCATTTTCTCCACAATCCTGACTTTATAACCCGCTTTGTTTACGATGGAGGCGGCCACCGTACCCGCCGGCCCTGCTCCAATGACCAAAACATCTGTTGACTGGATTGACATTTGACTTAATTATTAATTATTAGTTATTAATTATTAACGATACACGATTAACGATTTGCGATTATTTTTTTGCATTTCAACAAAGTATGACTTAACCCAATATCGTCTATTTTTTCTTCCACTTTGAATCCTGCTTTTTCAATACAGCGCATGAATACTTCAGAATGATACATCTGACTGTTGCCATTGGCCATCGCTGTAAAATAAACGGACTTCTGTTGTAAACAAAACGCTTCAGTTTCGAATCGTTGTGTGTCCCAGAAAGCTTCGAGGATCAGAACATATTGATCTTCGCCGATCGACG
>DASSGT010000138.1:0-4069 GCA_035693345.1 Puia sp.
CGCAGAGATCGTACCGTCTTCATTGGCAAAAATAAATTTCGCAGTATTCTGACTGGCAGGAATGATAAAGTCCGCAGTATTATTTAGGACGACTCCGCTGGGTGATCCGCCGAAATGATTTCCCTGTGACGGAATAGCGACCGGTCCCAGCAATGTTTTACCGGTAGAATCATAAACATTGGTGGCTCCGCCGTGATTGGAAGATAACCATACTATACCCATCGGGTTTATTGCTATACCCCAGGCATTAAGAAGCGACGGGTCAATATGTGCAGCATTAAATCCGGCTGTATCGGCAACCAGGTTGGTCTCCTGATAATTACCTGCAGCCGGAGGCGCAGGTGTTTTATAAGTGGACGATTTATTGCAACCCGTTGTTAAAATAATAACTACAAATAGAATTTTAAATGATTTCATGCAAAATAGGCTTTAGATATTTTTTGATTTAGAACGTCGATGAATAATGTGTGGTTGCTCAACAACAGAGCGTAGCTCAGGTCTTTTACACCAAACAGATAACTGGCTACATGAATCATGATAATTCCTTGATGATCGTCAGGATTAATATTACAGTTTTGTGATGGGGATTTAACAAAGGGAAAAAATTCCGGACATGTTCTTTAAGACAGATTTGAAGGAGAGGTAAAAACCTCTCCCGCAAATCTGCTGAAGCCGGATAATTTATTATTTATGATTTTACAGAAAGTATATTTAGCGTTACAACCAGTTCATTCGAAATAGTGCTGCTGCCGCCTATGTCAAAATCTTTCCTGTTTATTTTGAATGTTCCCTTAAATACATAGCCCTCACCAGAGGTTGTTGCTGTAAAAGGAAATGAGATATCCTTCGTCTTGTTTTTGATGGTAAGTTTCCCGAAAATGAATAAGGTGCCTTCTTTATTTGATGGAGTTACTTTACTGGATACAAAATGAATGCGTGGATAATTCTTTACATCAAAGTAACTATCTTTTCGCAGGTGATTATCGCGCATGCTATTGTCGGTATTGATGGTATTGGCATCCAGGCTGACATCGAAACTGGAAACGGTTAAATTACCCGGATCAAACTGAATCTTCCCATCCAGACCGCTCAATAAACCACTCACATTGAAACCCAGGTTTTTGATCACAAATTGTACAGAGGATCCCTGGTCTATGGGTTTATACTGGGCAAACGCAAAACTTCCTGTGATTGTGGTAAAAAGAATCAAGAGTATTTTTTTCATAAAATCATTTTTTTATTGAACGTCAGTATTATCAGGGTGCGGCTTGCCGTGATGACAGGTTGCACAGGTTACTTCCAGTGCCTGATCTCCGATCATGGGATGTTTAATTTTGAAATATTTTTTATTAAGGCCCATTGTCATGCGCATCATGGCCCGGGCAATTTGTTTTTCGGGTTTTTCGTCGCTGGCATAATCCGGCTTATGAGTATCCTTATTTTCCGCATGACAAAAATTGCAGGTTACGCCGAGATCATCTTCAAACTCATCCAGCATGATCCTGGATAAATCTTTTGATGAGATGTTTTTAGGCAAAACTTTAAGATTTGTAAATTTCGTGTCCGGCGGATCAGCCGGTTTAACGGCTGCGATACCTGCAAAGACGGTTACGGATATCATGGTGATAGCAATGATCTTTCGCGGTAGGTACATTTTTAAAAATTAAATAATTTATGGTCATAAAGTAAATAGTCGGGCAACGGGTGAACACAAGATTGCGTTGCCCGCCTATATGGTTTTCATATTGCATTCATTTAAATAATAATTATTACATCGCAGGGGCCTCCATTTTATCCATTAAAGGTGTATCGGTAATGGCAAGTGTGTGATCATGTTCAACATAATGAACACTGGTCAATCCGAGCAAGCCGCGCAGCTTTTCAGCGGGCACTTTCATGGGGCCGGGAGCCGGGGCCGCTCCGGGTTGTGGCTGGGGAAAGGCTGTCGAATTAGCCGTATGAAAGGTGATGTTACCTTCAACCTTCTGCATGGTCTGGTGAATATGACCATTGAGTACGGTGACTGAGCCGAATCGTCTAAGATAAGACAAAGCCTGTTCGCTGTCCCTTGTACCCCAGCCCCATTGTGGATAAATGGCCCAGAGAGGAATATGTGCGAATACAACAACGGGCGTACTGCTGGAAAGTCCCTTCAGATCATCTTCCAGCCACTCCAGCTGGTCATGTCCCAAAACACCCAATCCTCCTTCAGCTGTATTCACCACATTGACAAGACCTACAAAATGTACTCCATGAGAGTCATAACTATACCATCCATCCCCCTTGGTTCCTTTCCCATAACGCGCAAGGAATAGTTTATTATCACCATTCAAAACATCATGTTCGCCCGGCACATAGAAAACTTTCTCTGTTTTTACCGATTTTAACACCTGGTCGAGTGTGTCAAATTCATCCGCCTGGGCAAGATGAGAAAGGTCTCCTGTATGGAGTACAAAAGAAGGAGCCGTTGGCATTGCATTAATTTTTGCTACCGTAGCCTGTATCGTTCCCACCACATCAGGGTTTGCCGGTTTATTAAACCCAATATGGCTGTCGCTGATTTGCACAAAACTGAAGTCTGAAGGAGGAATCACCAATCCTTTTTTCAAACCACCTGTAGTCTTGTCTATCATCTGGCTCATCCCGAACGATTTCATAATTCCTCCGTTCATCATCCACAAAATGCCCGTTCCCGCCCAGGCCATGCATTTAATAAAACCCGCACGATCAATGCCGTCATCGTTTTTGTCGTTGATAATTACATCATCATTTGCCATTGTTAATCATTTTATTTGTTATAGAAAAATTTCCCAAAAAGAACATTTAATTTAATTGTACCAGAAACTTTTACATTAAGTAAGAAAGATTCTTGATGAACCACCCGAATTATGGAATTAAATACTTACCAGCGACTGTCCGTCGAAACAACCTCGTTCTCCTGCGGTACACTTTTTCCTTTTTTACTCCATGAAGTAATGGAGGCCGATTCTCTTTGAAAGTCGGCAATGTTATTGTGTATACTTTCCTGGAAGTACTAATTATAAAATCGAGTGATCTTCTGCCGGCACCCTCAATTAACAAAAAGAGGCAGGCGAGAATCTGGGCATAATCAGAGCGAATCTCATGCAACACTGCCCAAAATCCCATCTTTGGCGGAGCGGGTGGCATGGGCAGGGGACTTCTGCCGAAATATAAATCAATCTTTGTGCTGAGGACAGCGACAATCATCTGTACTATAAAATAGAAAGCCGTAATCCTTGTGAATAACCCGAAGATCAGGAGCAGACCGCCGATCATTTCGCCCGTAGCGATTACATGTGCGGTCGTTTCGGGGAAGGGGAAACCTAACTTTGTGAATCGACCAACACCTTGATTTACATACATAAACTTCAAAAGACCCTCCCAAAAAAAGACAGTTCCTGCCATCAGGCGAATGATTAATATGGTTGATCGGCCTGTTACAGGCGGATTGAGAAACCAGGAGACAATATTTTTCATTTTCTTGTTTTAAATAAAATAATGTCGCAAACATCCAAACTTCTGGGAACCACATAAAACTAATTACATCATCCAGCACTTTTACTTGATTAAACATTGGTTTGTCAAGGAATTTACCTACATCATGTAATAAATCTTGAAGCCTGCCTGATGATTCTAACTTTGTAAAAAAATAGATATTGAAAGACAGAACACTAATATACCATGCACTTTTCTGGACAGGCATCTACCTGTTATGGGTAATTGTTTTCCGTAGTTATTCATTTACCCTGACCAAAACAATGACAGTGGAGTTTTGCTATTTAATATTCATTACGGCCGATTATTATGCCGTTAATAATTTCATAATTCCACTTTTTTTACTCAAAAGAAAATACATCCTCTTTGTTTCTGCAATAGTCATTGTAATTGCCCTTTCAGCATGGCTTCGGGCTTTGATCGTCTTGCAGATGAACCTGCATTTTTTTTATACCGGCCAACCCATTGACTTCAGCGCATTATATCTGAATTCCGTTGCAAATATTTCCCTTTGGGTACTGCTGATCACAATAGGGAAAATGCTTGTTGACAG
>DASSGT010000139.1:0-11286 GCA_035693345.1 Puia sp.
TATTTCCCGGCCCGTGTTGGCCGGAGTTATGTCGGTGCTGCTGATTCTCTTCGGCATTGTAGGATACACATTTCTCGGGACCCGCGAGTACCCGGTGACCGATTCACCCATTGTAACGATCACCACGGTATATCCCGGAGCAAGTGCTGATATCATTGCATCACAGGTTACCAAACCGCTGGAAGAAGCCGTTGCGGAAGCCAATGGCATCCGCGCCATGAGCTCGGTGTCCCGCGAACAGGTCAGTGTGATCACGGTAGAATTCAATCTGAACGCCGATCTGGAAGCCGCGGCGAATGATGTCCGCGACAAGGTTTCAAAATCGCGTCAGCAACTACCGACAGACATTGAACCCACGATTGTTGAAAAAGCGGGTCCTAATGATTTCCTGGTCTTTCTAACCGTGCAAAGTGATACAAAAAGCCTGGAAGACATTACCGATTTTGTCAATATCAATATTAAGGAAAGACTGCAATCCATACCGGGTGTACGGCTCGTGGATTCGTACGCGGGTCGTAAACGATCCATGCGTTTGCGCATGGATCCGGTGAAGATGGCCGCCTATCAACTGACACCCGCCGACGTTCAGGCAGCCCTGCAAAAAGAAAATGTGGATCTGCCCAGCGGACGAATAGAAGGTCAGAATACAGAAGTCACTCTTCGCACAGAAGGCAGACTGGTTACCGAGGACGATTTCAATAATATGATCCTCCGACAGCAGGATGGGGCCATCATTCGGTTCAGGGACATTGGTACAGCGATCATGAGTTCTCAGAATGAACGTACGGCCATGATCGTTAGTGAAGGCAATACCGCACGTTACGGTGTTGGTACAGGTGTGCAGCCACAACGGGGAGCCAATTCGCTGGCCATAGTGGATGAATTTAAAAAGCGCTTTGCCGACATCCAGAAAACGGCACCCAAGGATTACATCATTTCTCTGGGAAAAGACTTTACAGTTCCTGTGCGTAATTCACTGTCAGAAGTGGGAGAAACATTATTACTTGCCTTTGTACTGGTGGCTTTGATCATTTTTATCTTTTTACGCGACTGGAGAAGCACCATTATACCGCTGGTGGCCATTCCGGTTTCGATCATCTCCGCCTTTTTTATCATGTACATCGGAAATTTCTCTATCAATGTACTCACCTTATTAGGCCTGGTGCTGGCAATCGGTCTGGTCGTGGATGATGCCATCGTAGTGCTGGAAAATATCTACAGTAAAGTCGAACAGGGGATGACTCCATTACAGGCGGCAAGAAAAGGCTCGGATGAAATTTATTTCGCAGTCATTTCTACTACTATCACGCTGGCAGCCGTCTTCTTACCGATTCTTTTTCTTGGAGGAATTACGGGAAAATTATTCCGTGAGTTTGCCATTGTGGTGTCCGGTTCCGTTTTAATTTCTGCCTTCGTGGCGCTGACCCTTTCTCCGATGATGAGTGCCTATCTTTTAAAAAAAGGTTCACACCACAACTGGCTTTATAAAAAAACAGAGCCATTGTTTATAAAGTTGAATGACGGCTATGAAGAATCACTGAGATTCTTTTTCAAAAGAAGGTGGGTGGCCTTCGGTCTGCTGATCGCCTCTTTTGGAATAGCCTGGTTTCTGGCTCCCAAGTTACCCTCCGAGCTGGCTCCGCTGGAAGATCGTTCTATGGTGGGTCTGGCGGTGATCGCTCCTGAAGGGACTTCTTACGAAAGTATGGAAGAAACCATGAAGGCCATCAGCAACTATGTTTCAGATTCTATACCAGACCTGAATGAAAACAGAACATATGCCGGTATTGCTGCATCAGTCGGGACATTGGTGCAGCCCGTGAATGGCGGGTTCCAGTGGATCTTCCTGAAAGAACCAAAGGATCGTAAAAGTGGTTTAACACAAAACCAGGTGTATCAGAAACTGATTGTCGCATCCCAAAAATTCCGGAATGTGATCGTAATCCCGATTCAGATTCCGACCATCGGTGGATTCTCCAGTGAACAGCCGCTGGAATATGTTGTACAGGCCCCGGATCTCAAAAGTCTGGAGGCTGTTATTCCGAAGCTAATGGGTGAAGTGTACAAATCGGGAAAACTCGTATTTCAAAATCCAGATTTTAAAATTGACCGGCCTGAAATCGGTATCAGTATAGACAGGCAGCGTGCAGCCCAGTTGGGTATTTCAACACAGGAAATCGGACGCACGTTACAACTGGCTCTGAGCGGAAGACGCTACGGATATTTTATTTATAACGACCGTCAATATGAGGTGATCGGACAGCTGGACAGGCAGGAACGTTCCTCCCCCGATGCCCTGCGTTCCCTGTTCCTGAAATCAGGAAATGGAGAAATGATTTCGCTGGACAATCTGGTTAAAATGAATGAAACAGTTAGTCCGCCTGCGTTGTACCGTTATAATCAATCCTACAGTGCAACCATTTCAGCAACTCCGGCACCCGGTGTCAGTCTGGGAGATGCGATCGGGGAGATGAACAGCATTGCTAAAAAAGTGTTGCCTCCGGGTTTTAGAACAGCCCTTGCAGGACAAAGCCGTGACTTTGCTGAAAGCAGTTCAAGTCTTGTGTTTGCTTTCATTTTTGCGATCCTGTTAATTTATCTCGTGCTGGCAGCACAGTTTGAAAGTCTGGTTGATCCATTCATCATTCTACTTACTGTGCCCATGGCCGTAACAGGAGCCCTGCTGAGTCTCTGGATCACGCATCAGTCGATCAATGTGTTTAGTGAGATCGGTATCATTATGCTGATCGGGTTGATCACCAAGAACGGCATTCTGATTGTTGAATTCGCCAATCAGCGGAAAGCAGAAGGGATGAATGTGCGCGAAGCGGTTTTAGCAGCAGCTACTTCCCGGTTTCGTCCGATCCTGATGACAACCCTGGCCATGATTTTCGGAACCCTGCCCATTGCGCTCTCCCTGGGTACGTCCTCCGGAAGCCGTACTTCCCTGGGAATAGTGGTGGTTGGTGGGTTATTATTTGCGGGCATCCTGACCCTGTATGTGATTCCGGCCGTGTATTCATATTTCTCCAGACCCTATAAAGCAAAATCTGACATTAAATCCAGTGTATTAACCATACCCGGATCAATTATTCCTGCATAAATACATTCTATATGACACTCAAGAAAGCTTTCATATATACATCACTTGTTTTTGGACTTATCACGCTGATATCCTATATGGCCAGCGCGCAACCCAGACAATTATCGCTTAAAGAAGCACTTAGTCTGACCTTAAGCAACAATCGCGAAATCAGAATCAGTTCTTTGGACGTGGACCGTTCTGAACAACAAACCCTGGTAGCTAAAAGTGCAGCACTTCCTTCTGCCGGCATCAATGCCCAGGTATATCATTATTTCTATGAAGCACCTTTTTTCGGAATTGGGAATAATGTGGGTGGCAGCAATAAAATATCATATGACCGTTTTGGCGGAAAAGACCAGGCAGGTGCAACTGCCTGGATCACACAACCCGTATACAATGCAGCTACGAAACCGGGTATCATTCAGGCAAAACTGCAGGAACGCCAGAGCCGTTTGTCAGTAATAGATAAACAAACAGATATCGCAGCCTTATTAAAACAAACCTATATTCAGATCCTTGTTTTGCATGAGCGAATCAAATTGCAAAATGAAAGTCTCGCAAGAAATGAAAAAGCGTTACAGGATGCAAAATCCCTTTTAGCACAGGGAAGGGCTTTACGTGTAGATACACTGCGTGCATATACCTCCGTAAAAAATCTTGAACCCGATCTGTTAAAACTGTCACTTGCGATTGAAGTTGGAAAACAACAACTCAGAACCTTAACAGGTCTTGACAGTCTGCAGGAAATTGTACTAACAGATTCCCTGATCCTGCCGGAAACCGCACCGGTTTTCTATCAGGAGGATGAAGTGTATAATGAAGCGAGGCTTCACAGGGCAGACCTGCAGTCCCTTGATCTGCAACAACAGCAGTCAGAACAACAAATAAAAATTGCCGCGGCCGCCATGAAACCCTCAGTCTCATTGACTGCTCAATATCTGATCCAGACACAAACGAATAAATTTGATTATTTCAACGCCTTCTATCCTTCCACTCCATTTGTGGGTGCACAATTTTCAGTTCCCATATTTAATGGTAACAGCAATAAAGCCAAAGTAAAGAAGGCCCAGATAGAGAAGGATCAGTCCCTCATACGTTCGCAACAGGCGTATGAAGAACTACGGAGTGCTGTAAAGCAGGCTGTGGCAAACGTGCGGGAAACAGCCGCCCGAATACAAACCAGTGAAAATGTAAAAAAAACAGCCAGGCTGAGTTATGAGATAACCCAATACCGCTATGCCAAGGCAGTGGCCTCCCGTTTGGAGTTAACCGATGCGGAATTAGCTTATACACAGGCCCAGTCCAATTACCTAGAAGCGGTGTATGATTATCTGTCTGCAAATATTGAAGTGGAAAGAACGATGGGCGTCATTGGAAACTGAGTATAGGAGTATAAGAGTTGGTATTAAATTAACCTTCCCGCTTAAGGCAATTGATCGCCGGGAAAACTACGGCAGGGATGCAATTCATAAATAAATATTTTTTTCTCCACTCCCGGATCTTCGTCCATTATTTTTTTTGCCTCATGGATATCCGTATTGAAAATGCCGACTCCTGCGACCGCCGTTCCATCATTCACGGGACAGACGACAGATAGCAGGCCGGCAGCCCTTAAACTAAAATTTCTGCGTCCATGTTCCCAGATGATTTTTTCAACTCCCGGCAGCACAAATTCAGGTCCTTTTTTAAGAATCATCAACGTGTAATTCTTTGTCGTCATTCTCATTTGCTGCATGAATTCATCAGTGATTTCCGGTAACATATAATTATATTATTTTTAAAATAAAAACTAATTTACGTCAATGTTATCAACAAAAGATATGGCTTATGCGGTTAAGAATCCCGTCGATCTTTCTGACGGAGAAATAAAAACTATATTGGATAACTGGGATGTACCGGAGTGGAGCGACATGAAACCGGAAGAGTTCAGAAAGCGATTTGGAAAATCTGAATTTCATTTATTATCTGATTCCGTTTCGAAATTGCTGAGCGTTGGCAGAATCAATTTTAATTTTAAGGTTAAAATCGATGAAAAAGATTATCAGATTGCGGAACTGGTAGGATTTGTAGCTGTCGAAATATTAAAGGGTTATGGGAAAGTACTCCTGGGTTATATGGGTGATAACTTAAAAAACAGGAATATTGAAACAATCGGGTTTTGCAAAAATAAAAACAGTCCGTTTTATGAAAGCTGCGGCCTCAAAATATTTTATAACTCCGTGAAATTTCTTAGGGAAATGAAGGATGGCAAATGGTATACGCCGACCCAGGATGATGATATTTTTAGCCTGACTTTATCAGAGAACACGATTCCCCTTTTCGAAAAATTGAGTCACGATCATCCGGCTTATTTAATATTTGAATAGATTTCATCATACGGTGGCTAATTAAAAACGGCGCTTTCTGTGTAAACACCTGTCTACCTTATAAACAATGGTTCGGAGTTTTTTATTGAGAAATGTTGAGTGTATAAGAGTTCCGGAATCTAACTAATCTTAATCTTTACTTACATTATTTAATACGTTTATTCCCACCGGTGGGGGTAATTATCGTGTGAAAATGATTATATCGATCGCGATCTGTTATCATTGATCGGGCTGCTTATAAGGATCGTTTCTGCTCACCATTTACAACTATGGACCTGGAAGTTTAAATCCAAATGAAATTTATTCACTGGTTTTTATTAATAATTTTTATACCCGCCTGTAAGGATAAATACAACCCCGAAATTCATTTGCCGTCTTCCGGATTATTGGTGGTGGAAGGTTTTATCAATGCGGGCACAGGTCCTACCACGATTACGTTATCACGTTCTGCAGCCATTGATCATATCACAGAAATTCCTGAACACGGAGCACAGATAGAAGTTCAGTCGGAAACAGGCGCGAGTTATCCTCTTTCAGAGGACACGATTGGAATATATTCCATCAACCAGTTGTTGCTGGACTCTACACTGAAATACAGATTGCATATCAGGACCTCTGACGGAAAAGAATTCCTTTCCGATTTTTCAGATTTAAGAAAATCAAAACCGATTGATTCTGTTGGATGGAAGGCAGGAGCTGACCAGCTTATGATTTATGTATCGACACATGATGATCAGAATCATAGTTTATACTACCAATGGAATTATGAGGAAACCTGGGAATACAACTCAGCCTACGATTCTAAAATTGAATTCAACGCCAGAGACAGCATGATCTTCGACAGACCCAACAGTGATCTGATCCATACCTGCTGGAAGATGAACCGGTCAACAGAACTTATTCTAGGGTCTACGACAAATCTTAGTTCGGATATCGTATTCCAGTTTCCACTTTTAAATATTTCTTATTACTCCTCGAACCGGCTGGTTAACAGATACAGCATCCTCGTGAAGCAAATGGTATTGAGCAGGGAATGGTTCGAATGGAAACAGATGCTTAAGAAAAACACCGAAGAATTAGGATCTATTTTTGACGCGCAGCCTTCCGAGACCGGTGGTAATTTCCATTGTACTACGGATCCCTCAGAACAGGTAATCGGATTTGTGGGATGCAGTTCCGTTTCTGAAAAACGGATCTTTATCGACCGCACGGAACTTCCACCGGTTCAGGTTTACAGCGGATATGAAATATGCTCAGTTGACACCGTTCCGAATATGCAACGGCCGCTGGTATATTATTTTGGAAGCGGTTATGGAGTACCGATCATGCCTTATGAACAGTATGCTTTTATATTGGGAGCTTCAGCGGCATGCGTGGACTGCCGGGTGAAAGGAGGCACAACGGCAAAGCCAGATTTCTGGCGATAGCCCGGACGCGCAGTATTGAATATTCCGCCATTATTTGAAATAGGACATAGGAATTTCTCTCCACATATTATGCGAAAGATGACCGGTCAGTAATTCATACACCAGGTAAATCGGCCAGAATATCCAGTGTATGATCAGCCAGAAAATGGAGTGGTTATAATACCAGCTGATCATCATGGAATAGATTCCCAGTAAAAAGTAAAGAATACCTGAATTACGCATTGACCGGAGGAGTATTATTTCTGTTCTCGTATTTTTTTATAAGGCCGGGTATGGCGGCGGCAATAGCTCCGGTGATCATCGGCGATAAACCAAACTTACCAGCGAGGGTGCCAACCAATCCACCTGCAACGGCACTGGTAGCCAAACCACCCGAGGCCAGGCTATTTTCCAGCTGCGACAATATGCCGCCTGCATCAGCCTGGGCAGGCTCTGCATTCTGCAGACCATTTGCTATATGTGTGGCAATCTCATGGTGAATCTGATCAGCCTGTTCGGGAGGAATGTTCCCGGCGATTTGCGGATGGGCATTCAATTGTTCTTTTACCAGTTGTAATATTTGATCAAACATATAGGAAGATTGTAATGGTTAAATGATTTACTGAAGTTAAAACAATTTGAAACAACCGGCCAAAAAGATGAGCTGTGGTGAGAAGGACCACTCGCTCTGAAAAGCAATCTTTTCACGCTCGGAAAACAAAAATGCCCCTTACGGGGCATCTATTTTCTTTTGCGGAGAGGGAGGGATTCGAACCCTCGATACAAGTTTAAGCTCGTATAACGGTTTAGCAAACCGGCCCTTTCGGCCACTCAGGCACCTCTCCGTTTTAGGCTTAAAGCATAAGGCTCAAAGCATAAAGCCCTACTGTCAACTGCGAACTGCCAACTAATTAGGGGATGCAAAAATAAAGATTAATTATAAACCTTCCGCATTTTAACGAGGGTAAACAAAAACTCTTATTTATGCACAATAAACTGAGGCTCAACAGAGTTTAACTATTACCAATCATCCTGTCATAAACCATGAGATCTTTCATATCATCTGTCATTGAAAATACGGGACCAATATCTTATAAGCTTTTGTTTACCTGTTTTATTTCAGGATATATAGTCGCCATCGTTTTCTTTGGTTTTTTCGGTCCCGAAGTTCATCATTTCCTCAATAAAATGCTAGAGGGCTTATGAATATACTACACGCTATCAATAATATCCTACACAAAGACAGAAAGAGATCCATTGCGTTGTTTATGTTAAGGCGGAAAATTGCCCACAAAAAGCCGCATCCTAACCATTTGGGAAGCTTAAAGCCAAAAGCTTAACGCGTAACACCATATTCTTAAAAAGTGAAAGCCCATTTTAACAATGGACTTTCACTCTTATACTCTTAACTTGTTCTACATCGCCGCCAGTTGCACTTTCTGCTGCAACTCTGTCACATTTTCACGGAATAAGCTGTCGGTATCCATCAGATCCTTTACGGTCTGGCAGGAATGAATCACTGTCGTATGATCCCTTCCACCAAAGTGTTCTCCGATAGTCTTTAAGGAATTTTTTGTGAAGGCTTTTGCCAGAAACATTGTAATCTGACGGGCCTGCACGATTTCGCGCTTCCTCGTCTTTTGAAGGAGTTTATCGTAGGGGAGATCAAAGTACTCGCAAACCATCCGTTGTATGGTTTCTATCGTGATTTCCTTACTGCTTGTTTTGACAAAATTTCTCAACACTTTCTTCGACAATTCCAGGTCAATTTCCCTCTTGTTAAGCGAAGACTGTGCCAGAAGGGAGATCAGCGCTCCTTCCAGTTCGCGTACATTGCTGTTAATGTTATAAGCGAGATATTTTACAACTTCTTTAGGCATTTCGAGACCATCATTCTTCATCTTTCGCTCAAGAATTTCAATTCTTGTTTCATAATCAGGGATGGTAAGGTCCGCGCTGAGGCCCCAGCGAAAACGGCTTAATAACCGCTCCTGAACGCCTTCCAGGTCCTTCGGAGGTTTATCCGATGTGAGAATCAATTGTTTGCCGCTTTGATGCAGATGGTTGAAGATCGCGAAAAAGGCGTCCTGCGATTTTTCAGCCCGATTGAAAAACTGCACATCATCAATAATGAGCACATCCACCAATTGGTAAAAGTGGATGAAATCGTTTATGGCATTATTACGGCTATGATCGATAAACTGGTTAATAAATTTCTCGGAACTGACATAGAGCACCACTTTATTATGGTGTGTGCGCCGGACTTCATTACCTATTGCCTGGGCAAGATGGGTTTTACCAAGCCCTACCCCTCCATAAATCACCAGTGGATTGAAGGAATTGGCTCCCGGTTTTTCAGCAACCGTTTTGCCTGCCCGTCTCGCTACCCGGTTGCAATCACCTTCAATAAATACTTCAAATGTATATACAGGATTCAACTGGGAATCGATCTGCATTTTCTTTAATCCCGGAATTACAAAAGGATTTTTAACCGGATTATTGATGATCAGGGGAAAATCCATTTCGTTATTTGAGATCGTCTTGTAACTATGTGCGGGAACATCCATGGTTAACGGTTTGTTTTGCTGATTGCCACTGTCTACCATAATCCGGTATTCAAGTCGCGCATCTTTTCCCAATATTCTACGCAAAGTTTTTGCCAATAAATTCACATAGTGCTCTTCCAGGTACTCATAAAAGAACTGACTTGGCACCTGGATAACCAAAACGTTCACTTTCAACTCAACCGGATGAATGGGTTCAAACCATGTTTTATAATGCTGCCATTCTACGATATCTTTTATGATCTCAAGACAATTGGCCCAGACTTTTTCGAAGGTTTTCGGCATTACAAAAAAAGCAGTTTAAAGCTGGTAAAAAAAATGTTTTAAGTTAAGTTTTTCAATGGATTTTCGAAGGTGGGATTTTTGCAGGGGGACGAATATCAATATTAATTCGGGAATAAAAAATTTTTTATTAGTTGGTAATTTCAGGTAGCCTCCAGAAGCATAGCAAGACATAAAAAACATTTCTTCAGTAATTCAAAAAATAAAATGTCTGTTAAACAGCAGTAGTCTTGTTAGCCTGTACTTCGCCCATCTGTACTTCGAGGCGGGTATCGATGAACCGCCTTCATCCGGTTAAAAATAAATTGAGAAGGATCAACAAAACTCAGTAAGGATGAAGGTTTAGGAAGACTGAATATGGAGAGGCGAAAAACTGATAGTGATGATTTAAAAAATTTCTCCATATGATTTCGTTGAGGCGCGATTGAAGATACAGATATTTTGACAGCATTTTGTTTTAATCAAAGTTTTTTTAAAAAAAAAATCAGCTGGTTGAGAAGCCTCCGGGAGACCTTCGAGTAAAGTACGGTATACCAGTTAGTTCAGGGAAACTACCTGATTAAAAATTACACTGATAATTTTTTTTGAAATATACTTATCATAGTTTTACCAACCACAAAAAAATTTAGTACTTTCTGCTACTCCTCCTTCCGGATGCAAAAAAAAATTCAGATAAAGGTTCCGGTCATCGATGCGACTAATGAACAATTGATCAAAAGGCTGCTGGCAAAAGAATCCGGTTTATCAGAAAAAAAAATTACAGGATTTCATCTTCTGAAAAGATCGCTGGATGCAAGATCCAGGTATCCTCATATTCTGCTGACTGCTTCCGTTTTTATTGACGAGCCTTATCAGTCACGAAAGCTGGCGCACCAGGATTTGAGGGATGTAAAATCCGCTTCCAAATCGGTCATTATAATAGGTGCAGGTCCTGCAGGTTTGTTTGCCGCGCTCAGCCTGATTCGCTCCGGTATCAAACCGATCATCATTGAAAGGGGAAAAGATATCCGGGCACGTCGTCGAGACCTGGCGAGCCTTAATAAAGAAGGAATTATCAATCCTGAAAGCAATTATTGTTTCGGAGAAGGTGGTGCAGGCACTTATAGCGACGGGAAATTGTATACGAGAAGTAACAAGAGAGGCAACATTCAACGTATCCTTGATCTCTTTGTTCAGTTTGGTGCCGATGAACATATTCTGTTTGAAGCACATCCACATATCGGAACCAATAAATTACCGGCCATCATTGGTTCCATGCGAAACTACATTCTTGCATGCGGCGGCGAGATTCATTTCAACACAAAGTTCTGCGGTTGGACAGAGTCAGGTCATCAGATCAGGGAAATCAAGACGACGGAAGGAGAACTTTTCCATGCCAATGCAGTTATCCTGGCCACTGGCCACTCAGCCCGGGATATTTTTCAATTGCTGCAGGATAAAAAAAAAGAAATTCACGCCAAACCATTTGCCCTTGGTCTGCGCGTAGAACATCCACAGGAACTTATCAATTCAATACAATATCATTATATAAGAGATGAAGGCCCGCGGGTTGCCGGACTGCCGCCTGCTTCCTATCAGCTCGT
>DASSGT010000140.1:0-3786 GCA_035693345.1 Puia sp.
AGGTAAACACCATGATTCAGAATGTGGAGTTACCTGATAACATCCAACCGCAGGTACAGCCTCCGACGGGTCCTACGGGTGAAATTTTTCGTTACACATTAGTGAGCTCTTTCCGGGATCCGAGGGAATTGAAGACTTTACAGGACTGGACTGTAGACAGAGAATTACGCTCTGTTCCGGGAATTGCCGATATCGTAAGTTTTGGTGGCACAGTAAAATCTTACGAAATCCAGTTAAACCCACAGAAGATAACCGGACTGGGTATTACACCGCTTGACGTTTATACCGCGGTCAATAAAAGCAATATTAATATTGGCGGCGATGTAATCAGAAAAAATAACCAGGCATATATCGTACGGGGTATCGGATTATTGAACGATATCAATGAGATCAAAAATATATTCATTACCAATGTCAATGGCTTGCCGGTACTGGTAAAAGATATTGCGGATGTTCAGGTATCCGGATTGCCAAGACTCGGAGAAGTTGGCAGGGCTGACGCGATTGACAGCACGCATACACGCAGGGTAACGGATGTACACGATGCGGTTGAAGCCATCGTATTGATGCGTAAGGGTGAAAACCCTGATAAAGTGATCAAAGCGCTGAAGTTAAAAATACTGAAGCTGAACGACCGGGTACTTCCACCGGACGTAAAAATTGTTCCTTTTTATAACCGCGAAGAACTGATACATTTTGCATCTCATACGGTGATGCATAACCTGATTGAAGGTATTCTGCTGGTTACGCTGATCGTTTCGTTATTCATGTTCAACTGGCGAACTACACTGATCGTGTCCATCATCATTCCACTTTCTTTATTATTTGCTTTCATTTGTCTGCATTTCATGGGAATGTCTGCAAACCTGCTTTCTCTGGGGGCGATCGATTTCGGAATTATCATTGACGGAGCCGTTGTAATGGTAGAAGGATTATTCGTGATGCTGGATCAGCAGGCCAGGATTGTTGGCATGGAGCGGTTTAATAAACTGGCCAAGATGGGAATGATCAAGAAAAAGGGTGCAGAACTGGCCAAAGCCATTTTCTTTTCAAAAGTAATTATCATTACTGCGCTGCTGCCTATTTTCTCATTTCAGAAAGTGGAAGGAAAACTTTTTTCTCCTTTGGCTTATACCCTGGGCTTCGCATTACTGGGCGCGTTAATATTTACACTAACGCTTGTACCGGTACTTGTAAATGCCCTGCTGAATAAAAATGTAAAAGAAAAACATAATCCTTTTACCCATCTCCTTACGGGATGGGCGCTGGCGGGTTTCAGATTTGTATTCCAAAATAAGAAACTGGCCCTAAGTGTATCTGTCGTTTTTGTTGTAATAGGGCTATATGCGTTCAAATTTTTAGGAACTGAATTTCTTCCGGAACTCAATGAAGGTTCGCTTTGGGTGCGTGCGACAATGCCCTATAGCATCGCGCTGGACCGATCCGTGCAGGTGGCCAATCAGATGCGCGGCATCATGATGCAATTTCCGCAGGTCAGAAAAGTTGTTTCACAAACCGGAAGGCCCGATGACGGTACCGATGTAGCCGGATTTTATAATAACGAATTTGATGTCGCCTTATATCCACAGGACGAGTGGAATCCGAAAATATCCAAGGATGAACTGATCGAAGGCATGAGGAAAGCTTTATCAGTTGTTCCGGGGGCTGAATTGAATTTTTCACAACCCATCATGGATAATGTGGAAGAAGCCGTGTCGGGCGTAAAAGGTTCTATCTGTGTGAAAATATTTGGTGATTCTTTAAATTATATGGAATCAAGATCAGATCAGGTTAATAATATTCTAAAGACCGTAAGAGGAATAACCGATGTGGGTGTTATTCGCAATATCGGCCAACCTGAACTGGATATAGATCTGGATCAGAGCCGCATGGCTCTTTACGGTGTCAGCACGGCAGATGCCAATGCGGTGATCGAAATGGCAATCGGGGGAAAAGCTGCTACAGAATTATATGAAGGAGTACGCCATTTCGATGTGCGTATACGGTTTCCGGAAGCATTCAGGAAAACAGACGACGATATTGGCAACTTACTTGTACCAACCTCTTCCGGATCAAAAGTTCCAGTAAAAGAAATCGCAAACATCACTCAAAAAACGGGACCCTGTTTAATATTCCGGGATGATAATGAAAGATATTCTGCCGTTAAATTCTCAATCGAAGGCAGAGATATGGGATCTGCCATTGCTGAGGCTCAGGAAAAAGTGGACAGGCAGGTAAAACTGAAAAAAGGTTATAATTTAGTCTGGCAGGGAGATTTCGAGAATCAGCAAAGGGCATCTAAAAGGCTGGCTGAAGTAGTTCCTATCAGTTTGTTGCTTATTTTCCTTTTGTTGTTCATCATGTTCGGAAATTTGAAAGATGCCGGTCTTGTTTTTCTGAACGTGCCGTTCGCAGTAGTTGGAGGTGTTATGGCACTTTTAATAACTGGAACCAATTTCAGCATCTCGGCAGGTATTGGTTTCATCGCTCTGTTTGGTATCTGTATTCTGGAAGGTGTTCTGCTGACCACAGCCTTTAAGCAAAATCTTGAAAGACTTCGCGGGGAAAATCCATTATATACAGCTGTGAAACGGGGTGTGAATTCGCTGATCCGGCCTGTGTTAATGACAGCTTTCATGGCAACCATAGGGCTATTACCCGCTGCTTTATCGACCGGTATCGGATCTGAAAGCTCCAGGCCTCTGGCCCGCGTGGTAATCGGTGGCCTGATTTGCGCTACCATATTCTCTCTGCTAATATTTCCGGTTGTTTTCTTCCTATCCTATAGAAATGTAGACACGAAACACCAGGGTGAGTCTGATGATGGGGTTAGAGCGCAAGCTTAAAATTGCACCTTAACTTTCACAATATGGAATTGTGGAATTTTGAAAATGTGCGAACGTGAAAATGAAATGATAAATTAAATTTTAAATTTCATTCTCTCATTTTCACATCTCCACAATCTAATATTTCCAAATTGTGAAAATGGGTCAGTTAAAATTAGCTTTGAATTTGCTCAGACAGCAAATGAGGTACCGCAGCCGCAGGTCTTGGAAGCATTGGGATTATTGAAGCTGAAACCCCGTGCGTTCAATCCGTCTTCCCAGTGAATTTGCATTCCTGTCAGGTATATGCTGTGGGCAGGATTCATAATAAATGTCAGATCATTGGATTCAAATACCTGATCCTGTTCCTGCTTTTTGTCAAATCCAAGTATATAAGAAAGGCCTGAACAGCCCCCTCCTTTTACGCCCACACGGAGCAGATTATCTTTATCAAATCCCGGTTCTTCCATTAACCGCCTGATTTCTTTTACAGCCTGAACGCTGAATTGAAGCGGTGATTCCACGATTGTTTCCATACTGCAAATTTACGTTTTAAAGCCTAAAGCCCAAAGCCTAACGCCTAAAACTGACATAAAGCAAGCATCCCCGCTTATTGTTTAGAAAGCTCACGTTTTAAAACGAATGCATCAAAAATTTTAAAATTAGTTTTAGGCTTCAGGCCTTTGGCTTAAGAAAGTATTTTTTTGGCCTCAAAGCTCAATGCATCCGAGACGATATGGTGAAGGGAGGCTTTTGGGTTCTGCATGACCATTTCCAGCAAGGCTTTATTGAGATCCTGTCCGCTGGCAGATGCCGGCAAAAAAGAAGCGACCTGGTTAATGATCAACATATTTTGTTCCTTCAGATTTCGGACGGCGTCCCAGGCTTCCGGACTTACATAAATCTGCTGCGTTATATTATGATCGAATTCCTGTCGAACGGTCTGTAAAAGGATATGCTG
>DASSGT010000141.1:0-4097 GCA_035693345.1 Puia sp.
AACCCTCACACCCGTCTTATCGAGCGACTGCTACGAATATATTGTAAGATAAAATACAGCCCCAAACAACTTCATAATAATAAAAAGAAACAGCCTTCTCATGCTGTTTCTTTTTATTATTATGCATTCAACGGGTATCCATTGCCAGATGATAACTATTCCAGGATGATCGTGCCCGTTAGTACAAAGAAATGGACACGGCACGTTCAAATATGATCACCGGATTAATACACTGGTTCCTCTCAGAAAAAAACTTTTACCCGAACCACTATCCGTGTAATGAAGCATCCAGACATAGGTTCCTGATGGCTGGGGCTTCCCGCCAATGGTTCCGTCCCATTTTTTAGACCAGTCGCGTGTTTCAAAAACAAGCTGACCATAGCGGTTGTAGACCTGGAACTCCAGGCTGGATGTCAGATTGCCATTGAGCGGATAGAGATAATCGTTTTTGCCGTCACCATTCGGTGTAAATGCATTGGGTACAGCAATCGAACAACTTTGCAATTTGGTTATTTGCTCGCTGGTCGTATCGTAGCAACCCAAATTATCCTTCACGACCAGCGTTACAGTATAAGTTTTTCCAACCGCTGTATTCGGAAATAAATGGGAAGGCGGATTCTGATCTGTACTGGTTTCGCCATCACCAAATGACCAGTACCAGGATTCCAGATGGCCGATACTGTTATTGTTGATATTCAATACATCCTTTGGACAAACTTCGTGTGGTGCATCAAAAGACGCTTTGGTCAAATTATCCAGATTCACAATTTCTGTAACCGAATCGCTGCAGAAACCATTCGATACGATATGCTGAACGGTTTTAAGTCCAAAAACAGTTTCAATTAAATCCGGGTTAAGCAGGGAACTGGTTTCAACCGTGTCGATGATCCACTGCCATTGATCCACTTCGTTTGCCGGTACATAACGAAGGTGCAGGGTATCATAATTACATCCAAGATTCATGCTATAATCGAATGAGGCCGACACCGTATCTTTTAATTTGAAGGAAATTACACCACCTCCAGTCGTTTCGACGCCGCATTCATTGATGATGGTGTTTCCATCTGTACCTGCCTTCAGGATCACCTGATAATTTCCACCCGATACGATTGGAGAAGAGAGTTTGATATTGATGACATTCGACAATCCACCCCGACAACTTCCCTGCGCAGAAATGATGTTAACCGTCGTCGGACCGGTAATGGAAAAATCCGATCCATCAGGTGAAATTGAGTTGCATTGAATCAGGTCCGGAAAAACAAGCTGGAGTGTTGTCGGAGCGCAACGAGGTGATGTGAGACTGTCGAAAGGAGTTTCATGGGGTGGCAGCACTTCAAAAGAAATACTCTCTCCGACAGGCAGCTGGCTACCACAATCATCCGTTAGCGTATTATCGTCTGTTCCGACTTTTGAAACAACAGAATATGAACCGGGTGCTAAGGGAGCGCTCAGAGCAATCAAAACAGAATCCATATCAAAAGAACTACTGCAACCATAGCCCGTCGCGCGTACGATCGCCGCCGGATCTGAAGGAATGATAAAATCAGAGCCATCCGCGGCAACACTGTTACACCGCATGTTTTTATTCAGTGACACAACAAGCGTTTGTCTGTCACAATTTATTCGGGCTGATTTCAAATGCGACTTTGTGGTATCCGTTATGACAGCCGAACCGCCTCCAAACGATAATGAATAACCGCTTTGAGAGTCTGTAAAATGACTGACCAGCAACAGGTATTTATGTCCCTGTTTCAAATTGGGCATTACACTGAAAGTGTTATGTTTATCTTTTGGATTGGACGCGCAGCCTATCATGGCTATACCGCCGGGTTTCGCACCCGTTAAACCATAGGTCCCCGCCCAGTTTCCGGCTACAATTAAAGATGCGTTGGTATATACTTCACTGGGCTGATGGTTTGTGATATCATATAACATCCAGTCATAGTCATCCCCCAGATTATTGGGTGTAATCAGGAATCCGAGTGATCCGGCTGAATAGCAGGTGAATGTATACCAGAAGGGATTTGTATCAGCATATAAAGCACCATCATTCGTGCATCCCGGCACCTGAAGCAAATGAGTATTACCAGTTGGAACCACGGACTGTTTGAATGTGTCTGAACCACAAACCGGAAAAGCGGTGGAAGCCAGCTGGCCTGTAACTGGGAATGTTTGCGACCAGCCATAACCGGTACTGAGGATCAAAATGACGAAAAAGGCAGTTTTCACAATAATTATAAGACAGTTGGTTGAATATAAACGTTGCCAGCGGATAGATCAATTATATGATGATGGATTAAAACAGATTATGGATGAAACGTAAAACTACGGATTACAGCTTCAAGAGCGTTTTGGTTGCCAGGGTGATTTCTGTCGAACAACCCTAATTTATTTGCATGGACATGGCCGTTTCGTTTGGATTTATCTGATAAGAATCGTTGTACCCCGTTGGGACATTTTTTTTCCCGAACCATCCGTGTAACTAAGCATCCAGACATAAGTCCCCGTCTCCGCTGCATGACCGTTCAATCTGCCGTCCCATTTTTTAGTCCAGTCACGGGTTTCAAACACAAGTTGCCCATAGCGATTGAAAACCTGGAATTCCAGATTTGTCGTGTTATATGCGTTCAGCGGATACAAATAATCATTTTTCCCGTCGCCATTTGGCGTAAACGCATTGGGTACCGAAACATTACATGTTTGCAGTCTGGTTATTTGTTCGGTAGCCGTATCCTGGCAACCCGTCTGATCCTGTATAATCAATTGAACTGAATAAGAAGTTGTTTCTCTTGTGTCGGGAAACAAATGTTTCGCAGGATCCGGATCCGTGCTCGATGTACCGTCACCAAAATCCCAATGATAGGACACAATATTTCCAATGCTGTTATTGATAAAAGCGATGACATTTTTTGGACAAACTTCATTTGGTGCAGTGAAGGAAGCAGTCAATAAATTATCCAGATTCATTATTTTGTTTACGGTGTCACTGCAAAAACCATTGGTTACTATATGCTGGACATTCTTCAATCCGAAAACCGTTTCGAATATGGAAGGACTCAGTGCCGAACTAACAAAAGCCGAGTCTACATTCCAAACCGACTGATTCACGCCACCAGACGGAAGATAATTTAATTGAATAGTATCCTGATTACATCCATAAGCAATGGTATAATCAAATGCTGCAGACACAGGTGTCCCGATTTCAAAAGGCAATGATGAACCTGCAACCATTGCATAATCGCAGTGATTTGTCAGTGTATTGCCGTCGCTTCCATTCGCTAAGGCGATTTTGTAACTGCCCGCAGACATTATCGGCGAAGCGAGGGTAATATCTATCTGGTTTGTCAGATTTCCAGAGCAGAGTCCGCCTGTCGCCTGAATGATATTTACTGCAGAACTGCCCGTGACAATGAAATCGGATCCATCTGCAGCAATCGAACTGCATTTGATCGGCTCTGAAAAAAAGAGGTGAAGTGTATTGGGTTGACAGGCGGGTGGGATCAGGCTGTCCAGCGTGGGCTGGGCACCCGAAACAGTAAAATCGAAATGATCGCCGACCAGCATTTGTCGCCCGCAATACTCAAGCAGCGTATTCTGATCTGTTCCGTTTTTTAATACAAGAGAGTATTCCCCGGGAGGCAGTGGATCACTCAAAGAAAGTTCCATATAATCATAGTCGAACTGTGGGCTGCAATTCAACCCGACTGCATTCACAATGGTTCCGGCATAATTCGTTATCGAAAAATCCGAACCATCAGGAGCCAGACTGCTGCAGAGGACAAATTTCGTGATGCCGACCGTAAGCATTTTTTTATCGCAACTGACCCTGACAGACAGAAGATTGGGCAAATCAGGATCGTTTAAAACAGCGTCCCCTCCTCCGAAAGCCAGTGAATATCCGCTTTGAGCACCGTCCGGATGCGTTACGAGTAACAGATACTGGTGTCCAGCCTGTAGTTTGGGCATTCTTGTAAAAGTGGAAGGATTATCAGGTGTTCCAACCTTGCATGTATTATTAAATGTCCCTTCCAGCTTAGCACCCGTATTTCCCGGATTTGACGATCTGTTACCGGTAACGATCAATGTGGCATCTGCGA
>DASSGT010000142.1:0-3133 GCA_035693345.1 Puia sp.
CGGGATTTCAGCCTTTCCAAAAAGCTCCGGAAGTTTCGACTCTTGATTTCAACAGTATGCCGGATTCTTCTTTCAACCTTGACAAGATTCCATCATCGTCACTGGAACTAAAAAAATATGTACTGGCACCGCCGATCATTACAAAGGCAGGACTGATCTCTCCAAAAAATAACGCTACAATGGGGATATCAGACTGGGGCGTGGCGTTGGGCTTACAGGGTCAGATCATTTACTGCCTGCTGAAAGATAAAAACGGATTGATCTGGATCGGTACCAATCGCGGTATATACCGGTATGACGGAGAGTATGCTCAAAGTTATCTTTTGGGTCCGGCTGCAAGCATCATAGAAGATCCGGAAGGCAGGATCTGGTATGCCAGTGAAAATGGCATAGGCATGCTGGATATCCGACGCGGCGTGACGGAATTTTCCACTTTGTTCTTTACGCCCTTTCCGAGGGTTCCGAAAATGATGATTGACGATAAAGGAAAAATTTGGATACCACAGGTTTTCAGCGGCGGTACCGGATGCATTGCGGTTGTGGATCCCGTTCGTGAAACGTATCAAAAACTCGATAAAGAAAACAGGATATCCGGATCATTTATATGGAGCGTTTATCAGGAAGATAAAGATAAAAATAAGATCTGGCTGGCTACGAACGATGGTTTTAATATTATCCATTCAGACAAAGGGAAAATAACCTATATCAAAAAGTCATATGGTCTGGCCAATGACACCACAAGGTTAGTGACGGAAGATGGAAACGGACATATCTGGGTTGCCTATAAAAACGGTCAGGTCGATATGTTCGACCCTTCAAAAGGGACTTTCACAAAATATGTTGATCTGCGCAGTGCCGAAAAAGACAATGTATTTTTCTATCGTTTTCTGTTCGGCAAAAACGGAATGGTCTGGATGGCGACCAGTCGCGGGTTGCTGATCCTGGATCCCGCCAATGGCATGATCCGGCGTGTCGGTGAAAATGATGGTATACAGAGAGATCATGTGCTGGATATTATGGACGATGGTAAAGACAGGTTGCTGGTGGCCACTTATCAATCGGGACTTAATCTGATAGAACAGGATGCTAAAATGGTTTACCCGGTGGGAAAGAAAAACGTGACGACGATGTATGCTGATGAATCAGGTAAGCTATGGGTCGGTACGGGCGCCAACGGTATTATGATTCTGGATCCTGAAAAAAAATTATCGTTTCAGCTGGATAAACAGGCTGGCATCAATATAAATAATACTATACAATCCATCTCCAATGTGAACGGTAAAATCTGGATAACGAGCGATGGTGGCCTGGACATTCTTGATTTGTCGCATGGTATCGCCGAACATTCAGGAAAAAAAGAAGGACTACTGACCGATACTACATATAATGTTATCAAAGATTCGAGAGGTAATGTGTGGGTTACCGGCCCGTCTCAGGGCATTGAACTGATCGATTCAGCCCAGACGCTGATCCGGAATGTCAGCTCCGGAATCGGCCTGAGTGATAATACAGTAACGGCTGTAAAAGAAGATCAGCAGGGACGAATTTGGATCGCAACCCAGGGGGGCGGTATCAATATCATCGATCCCGGAGACTGGTCTGTACGATATCTGAATAACCTTCCGGGGTTAAAAGATACCTGTTTCCGCGTTTTGCTGAATGACAAATACGGAAGGATGTGGGTTGGTACCGATAAGGGTATTTATGTGACCGATTTAAAAAACAATACCGTCACGACGATTACCTCTAAGGAGGGATTGTGTGACGACTATATTTCTTCACTGATCCAATACAAAGATGATGTGATTGCAGGGGCACATCATAAAATAAGTATCATCCGCGCGCCTGCACCCATGTATGATACTGCTGCAAAAACGGGCGGAGGAAAATGGACGGTTTCTACGCTCGCAAAATCCGAGGGCCTGATACAAAACAGTCCTGCATGGGATGTGCATGTGATCACCAGGGACGGGAAATACGCTTGGGGTGATGCGGGCGTAACATTTATCAATGAGATAAAACCGGAAACGGATAGTACTGTAACTTATATCACTGGTATCAATGTGATGAATCAGGACCGGAATTTCATCAATGAAACTTCACTGGGTGAAAAAGACAGTCTCCGTACAAAGGACACCATATTTGTAAGAGGACAAAAACCGATCAACACAGGCTATGTCGAACAATCCGGTTTTTATTGGGACAGCGTAACCGGTCCTTATAACATGCCGGAGAACCTGGTGATTCCCTATGACCAGAATTATCTTCAATTCCAGTTTGCACAGGCACATCTTGGAAGACTCGAACCCACACAATATTCATACATACTGTTGGGTATCGATAAACACTGGAGCAACTTTGAGAATAAAACGTATACTGATAACTATCTGAATCTTCCGCCCGGCAGTTACACTTTTAAAGTAACGAGCAAAAGTGCCAGCGGTTTTTGGGGGAAACCGGCCGTATTTAGTTTTACCATCACCCCGCCCTGGTGGAAAACATGGTGGGCCTATGCCTTATATCTCATTGCACTTGTGAGTATACTATGGGGATTTGTTCATTACCGGTCAAAAAAACTGATACGTGAGAATCGTGCGCTGGAAGACCGGGTTGAAGAAAGAACAAAAGAAGTCAAACAGCAGGCTGAAGAACTGGCCACGGTGAACCAGATCAGTCAGGCACTGGTGAGTCAGGCAGATTTACACGACCTGATCAAACTGGTGGGTGATCAGTTACGTGATCTATTTAAAGCGAATATTGTATATATCGCATTACTGGATAAAAAAACAAAAATCATCAGTTTCCCTTATCAATATGGCGATTCCATGCCGCCTCTGAAACTGGGCGAAGGACTGACATCCAAAATTATTCTGAGTGGCGAATCATTACTCATCAATAAGGATGTGCATGAAATGGCATCATCGCTTGGCATCGGTCGTGTAGGTATTCCTGCCGCGTCCTATCTGGGTGTGCCAATACCCGTGGCAGATGAAATCATTGGTGTGCTCAGTATACAGAGTACGGAAACGGAAAACCGTTTTGTTGAAAAAGACAAACGACTGTTGGGAACCATCGCGGCGAATGTGGGTGTTGCTATCCGTAAGGCGCGTTTGTTTGAAGAAGTAAAAATGGC
>DASSGT010000143.1:0-4737 GCA_035693345.1 Puia sp.
ACGATCGGGATGAAGGATCTTCTTCTCTTCGTACCTGCGTTAAGATCCAGATTCTATAAGGAACAAAATTCGCGGCTAAGGATCAACGGTAGAATAAATGGAAAGCTGAACAATATCAATATCCCGTATTTGGAACTTGGAGGGTTGCAGCATACCCAACTGGCCGTGTCGGGACAGATAAAGGGATTACCTGATGCAAAGAGAGCTGTCTATCATCTTCAGATAAAAAACCTTTTCACTGTAAAACAGGATGTCAATCTATTCCTGGCTGAAAATACCATTCCAAATAATATTCGCATTCCGGATTCCCTTGCAGTGGAGGGAAGGTTGGATGGAGGGATGGATCGGTTCGATGTGGATCTGGCTCTTCATACCGGTTTTGGAGGAGCCGGGATCAAAGGCCAGCTTAATATTCCAGATAAAGCATATGATCTCGAGGCCGATCTTTCAGCATTCGATCTTGGAAAATTATTGAAGCAGGATAGTCTGCTTGGCAAAGTGGATCTGCATGCAACGGCTAAAGGAAAAGGATTTGATTTTAAGAAAATGGAAATGGTCGCCCATTTGCAAATTCCTGCAGCCATGGTCAACGGCTATGACTACCGGAATGTTTCGATGGATATTTCCATGCAGGATGGAACATATCATGTCCATTCGCTTTTTAACGATCAAAATCTGAAAGGGCAAATGGATGCGAAGGGGAAATGGGTGGAGAAGTTTCCCTCTCTCCTGCTGGACCTGAAAATGGATACCATCAATTTTCTGGCTTTGAAGCTGATGAAGGATAGTCTCGCGATGTCTTTCAACCTGCATACAAACCTGGCAAATACGGATCCCGATGCACCTGAAGGAAAAATTTATCTTACTGCAGTTGAAATGAACTACAGGAATAAATATCTCTCAACCGATTCCATTTACCTGGCGGCATCGAGAAGAGATTCGATGCAATCTATTATCCTGAATGCTGAAATGGCTGATCTGAACTGGTCTGGAAGATATAAGATCAGGGAAGTAGCGCAGGCCCTGGAACAAACGATCAATCACTATTACAAAATCCCGGGATTCGTAGCTGACAGCATCAGCCTGCAACACTGGCAAATGAATCTTCTGCTTCGGCCTTCTCCGGCCTTGCTCGCCTACGATCCAAGCTTCAGTGGTTCAGGTACCCTGCAATTGAAAATGGATCTGAACAGTGCTGCAAATGATTTACACCTTTCTTTGCTGGCACCTTCCATTCGTTATCGGGATCAATTTATTGATGAGTTTTCAGCGAAGGCAGGGACTAAGGACAACAGCTTAAGTTATGACATACAATTCAGCGATGCAAAATGGGCCGGTCTGGACTTATACCGGTCGGAGGTTTTTGGCAGACTGGCAGGTAATCAATTTCATAACAGCATTCGCCTGGATGACGCGAAAAACAGGGAACACTATCGACTTTCTACTTTACTAACAGGAATGCCCGGCGGCTGGAAGTTGTCTCTCCTACCCGACAGCCTGCTGTTGAATTATGATGCCTGGAACGCTTCCGGAGACAATTACATTCAATATGATTCCTCCGGCTTGGTGGTCAACCATCTGCTGATCGATCATCAGAACCAATCCATGCTGATCAATAGCAATTCCTCTTCTCCACAGTCGCCCATTGGTGTAACGTTTAATCATTTCAGGATAAAAACGCTGACTTCATTTTTCGGACAGGATTCTCTTTTACTGGATGGGGAACTAAATGGCCAGACCGATTTGAGGGATATCCTCTCAAATCCTTCCTTTACTTCAAATATCAAGATCGAAAATCTCGCCTATAAAAAAGATACCATTGGAAATATTTCCCTCCTGGTCGACAATCAGCAACCGAATATATTCTCTACAAATCTTTCCATTGAAGGAAAAGAAAATGATGCAAGAGTTAATGGCAAGTATTATTCAAATGAGAAGAGAATGGATATGCAGGTCGATATCGGCAAGCTGGATCTCGCACTGGTTAAACCATTTTCTGCGGGACAGATCAGGAATATCCGGGGTTGGGTCAGAGGAAACCTGCATGCAACGGGTTCATTTGATCAGCCCGTATTTACGGGAAGCATCCGGTTTGACAGTACTTATATTACGCCTTTTCTTTCCGGTGAAAGGCTGAGGCTGTCTTCTGACAGTATTCATTTCAACCAGGAGGGGATCAGTCTGAATAAATTTAGTTTCACAGACTCTGCCGGACACAAAGCCATTTTGGACGGACATGTTTACACAAAAGATTACAAGCAATATCGTTTTGATCTCAGTTTCAATGCAGACGATTTCATTCTGGTGAATACGCCCATCGAAACGAACCGGATTTTCTATGGCAAACTAAATATGGATATCGGACTGCAGATAAAAGGTGATATCGCTGCTCCTGTAGTCACGGGTAAACTGCATGTCAATAAACAAACCGATTTCAGTCTGATACTTCCCAACAGCGATCCGGAAGTGGTCAGCAGGCAGGGCGTAGTCGTATTTGCTGACAAAGATCATCCGATCGATACCGCCCGGGTCAGGACTTATTTAGACTCACTTAGCCGGAACTCCGGATTCCTGGGCATCAATGCGTTTGCGAATATAGAAACAGACAGCAGCGCCAGATTCAATCTGATCATCAATGAAAGAACCGGGGATGCGCTGTCTGTGAGAGGAAGTGCTTCGCTGGCGGGTTCCATGAACAAAAACGGAAAGTTAACGCTCACCGGAAATTATGTACTGGATGACGGCGCTTACAATTTATCTATGAGACTGCTGAAAAGAAAATTCAATTTACAAAGGGGCAGTACCATCACCTGGACGGGAGATCCAACCGGAGCCACCATTGATATAACCGCCACCTATCTGTGCACCACGGCACCGATCTCCCTGGTGGGAAATCAGATTTCCGGCCTGAGTCAGGAAGAGATCAGCAAGTTCAATCAGAAACTTCCTTTCACGGTAAACCTGAAAATGCAGGGCCTTTTATTGAAACCCCAGATTACATTCAGCATTACCTTACCTCCGAATGAAGCAGCCCTTTGGCAAAACGTAGAAAGCAAGTTAGACGAACTGAACAGCAATGTGTCGGAACTGAACAAGCAGGTTTTTGCCTTATTGCTTTTCAACACCTTCATTTCAGAAAATCCCTATGCAAGCACCAGCGGTGGTAATTCCAATGCGGCATTGATGGCCAGTCAAAGCGCCAGCAATATTCTCACCTCTCAACTCAATGAACTGGCCGGTGGTTTCGGTAAGCGTGTTGATCTGACGATGAATGTTAATTCCAGTCAGAACTATAATACTTCCGGCGAAGCAGTCAATCAGACCGCACTGCAGGTAGGTGTATCCAAGAATTTTTTCGGTGACCGGGTGAAAGTGAGTGTCGGAAGCGATTTTCAATTAGCGGGTGCCAGTCAGGGTCCCAATGCCTCAAATATTGCGGGAAATGTAAAGATCGATTATACGCTCACACCGGATGGCAAATATATTATCAGAGTATATAGTGTGAATCAATATAACACCCTGGTAGAAGGGCAGGTGGTGGAAACCGGGGTGAGTTTTATTATTACGCTGGACTTCGATAGTTTCAGCGAATTGTTTCAGAAAAAGAATTCCTCCGGAGATAAAAGCAGTGGTGATCAAAAGAAAGAACCGAAAAATACAAACACCAACCTACCCTAATGAAAAAAGGAAGATGGATTTATGTTTGTTGCGCGGCAGTCATCCTGGTGGCATGCAGTCAGACCAAGGGCCTGAAGGAAGGACAGTATTTATACAAAGGCCCGGTAATCAAAATAAATAGTCCCGAAAAAATTTCAGGAAGAAAAAAATCCCAGATAAAATCGCAACTGGAAGGGCTGCTTCGGCCGAAGCCCAACGGGACATTTCTCGGGATTCCATTTAAATTATTAATCTATAATATGGCGGCTGAACCCAAGCGAAAGGGTCTGAGTTACTGGTTAAAAAACAAAGTAGGAGAACCTCCTGTTCTGGGCTCGATGAGTGCCTTTGGAAAAAACCGGCTGATCCTGCAAAACCATTTAGAAAATATTGGCTATTTCCAGGACTCGGTGAAACTGGACACGGTCACGAAGAAATTAAAAATCCGGGACATCTATACGGTTGCTACCGGTTATCAATATAGGATTCGGAACGTGATTTTCCCGGAAGATTCAAGTACGCTTAGCATGGAAATTCAAAAAATGAAAAATGAAACCCTGCTCAAAACAGGCACCCCTTATGACCTGGATGTCATCAAGAATGAAAGAGTAAGAATCGACTCGCGGTTAAAAGAAAATGGATTTTATAATTTCAGTCCGGACTACCTCATGGTTATTGTAGACTCAACGGTTGGCAGACCGGTGGGCAAACACCAGGTAGACATGCGGGTAATCGTCATCCGGTCAACGCCGGAATCGGCCAAAGCAGTTTACATCATCGATAGTGTGGTGATCTATGCGAACTTTTCTATCAATACCGATACTGTCAGTCCTGATAAACCAACGATGTGGGAGGGTTATACCATCATCGACCCGGACCAGTTGTTTAAGCCCAGTTTATTCAGTCATACCCTGGCTTATAAGCCCGGAAGCATTTATAATATCAAGGACCAGAATCTCAGCCTCAGCCGGCTGATTAATCTTGGTGTTTTCAAGAATGTAAAATTGAATTTTAAGGAAACAGATTCCGTCCATAACAAACTGAACACTTATTATTACCTGACCCGGGCTCAAAGAAGAT
>DASSGT010000144.1:0-2584 GCA_035693345.1 Puia sp.
AAACGTCACAAATATTGAAGCTGGTTCCGATGCGGATTATGGCGGATACAATATAACCAACACAGCTCCCGGACATCCAATTCAATCCTTCTACGGATGGCAGGTAGAAGGTATTTTTCAAACAGCGGCAGACGTAGCCAAGCATGCAACACAAACGGCTGGCACAGCCCCGGGTGATCTGGCATTCAAAGACATAAATGGGGATGGCGTGATTGATCTGAAGGATCGTACCTATCTGGGTAGCTTTTTACCAAAAGCAACATATGCCCTGAATCTTGGAGTGTCTTATAAAAATTTCGATTTATCCGCATTCTTTTACAGTGTGCAGGGAAATAAAATCTATAACGCTACCCGCGTTATTTCAGAAGGCATGATTCGTTTCTTTAATGCCGGTACACAGGTTTTAAATGCATGGACTCCTTCAAATACAAATACGAATATTCCAAGGGCGATCACATCCGATCCCAATGGGAATGCCCGCACATCTTCGCGTTTTATAGAAGATGGGTCATATTTCCGCATGAAGAATATTATATTAAGTTATAGTATACCGGCGAGGACGCTGCAATCTGTAACGAAAGGCGTAGTGGGTAGTTTCAAGATCTATGTTTCGGCACAGAATCTTTGGACAATTACAAACTATTCCGGATATGATCCTGAAGTGGGAAACAGAACGCCCAGTACCTCACCAGGGGTAGGATCTGCATTAACAAACGGAATCGACTTTGCCGTATATCCGCAACCGAAAGCATACAACGTGGGTATCCAGGTAGGTTTTTAAAAGTATAAGCGAATTATTTTTTAAAGATTCATTTTATTATTATGAAACAAAATACTAACAAATTAATCGTTGCTTTTACGCTGATTCTATGCAGCATATTTGCCTGTACGAAGGATCTGGATGTAACCGACCAGAATAACCCAACTACTGAAAGCTATTTTAAAACAGCCGCCCAGCTGCAAAATGGCGTCAATGCTATTTATTCGAGCATGCGGGCAGGAAACCTCGCTGGCCGGGAATGGTTCTTCACGCACGACATGCGTGGAAGTGAAACTGCATCCGGAGGTGCTCAGCTGGAAGCTCCCCGGGCTGAGTTACTGACACAACCTACAGCGAGTCCGGCAAACTCGGTGATGACGAGCGTATGGAACGGTGCATACCAAATGATCAACAGGGCCAATCTGATATTTGACAAAGCACCGAATATCACGGACAATACGGATCTCAGGGACCGGCTGGTGGGTGAAGCACATTTTTTAAGAGCCTGGGCATATTTTGAACTGGTATCCCAGTGGGGTGATGTTCCGCTGTATACAAAGACAATTTCTTCAGCTACCGCTTACGCCGCGAAATCACCAGCTGCTGATGTATATGCGCTGATCATTCAGGATCTCACGGCTGCTGCCGGCGCATTGCCCGCTACTTATGGAACGGCAGATTACGGAAGAGCAACCAGTGGTGCTGCTTATGCTTTACTGGGAAGAGTTCAAATGCAGAATGGAGATTATACAGCTGCAAAATCTGCACTGCTGAACGTATACGGAAAATATTCACTGACCGCCAATTACAACTGGAATTTCGATGGGGATGTAAAAGATGATAAAAACGTGACCGTTGAAACCGGTCATGAATTCAACTCAGAATCCATTTTTGAAGCCGTTTTTGTGGACAAGGGAGATAACAATTTCAACTGGGGTTATGTAGGGGAAGGTTCAACCAATCCTCTCAGTACAGTTCGTAATCAGGAGTATGGTATTACCTGGGGAAATGTGATCCCTTCAGATAAGATATTGAATGAATTTGAAGCAGGTGATCCACGTTATAAATATACATTTTATGAAGTGGGTGACAGTATTCTGACCGGCATACCAGGTGCTGCCATCAAATTAACGCCTGATATGATGAACATAGCCACCAGTACCAAGGGCGGTGTAACTGAAAAGAGATTTTTTAGAAAATATAATATATACGAATGGGTGAATTCAGGTTTTCATCCGGGTGGTCTGAACGCCCGTATGATCCGTTATGCGGATGTATTATTGATGCTTGCCGAATGTGAGGCTGAAGTGGGAACTGCTGCCCAGGCAGCCAGCTATATAAATGAAGTGCGCGCCCGGCCAAGCGTAAATATGCCTCCGGTAACGCTCGCATCCCATGACGCTGCCATAAAAGCGGTCATGCATGAAAGAGCAGTGGAACTGGCTATCGAAGAACTGAATAATATCGATATGCTTCGCTGGAGGGCAAAAGGATATTATCCTTCCCTCGCAACGGATCCAAAACCGAACCAGCAACCATTGCCGATTCCGTCAAATGAAATTTCTACAAATCCTCTGATAAAAAATTAAACCGGTTTCATTACAGCCGAAACCGCGCAGATCGACTTGATATCCTATCGCTATAGACAGAGGCTATTTTTAATAGCCTCTGTTTTTTTATAACATGTCTTTCAGTGGATGAGATGGTTCCAAAAGAAGATTTAATTTAGGATTAACTTGTAATCTCCATGAAACGGAAGATCATTTTTTTTAATTCATTTGTTTATTTCACCATCATCCTGTTATTTTTTTCATGCACGCATCA
>DASSGT010000145.1:0-11892 GCA_035693345.1 Puia sp.
TTGCCACAATTCCAAAATTCCCAATTGTGAAAGTCAGGAATCCCTGCGATTATTCACGAATTCAAACATTTGTTGTAAAGTGTAACTACTGAGATTATCCGCTGCAGTAACTCCTCCCTTTTGCGCAGCCAGCACTCCATAATGAATATCATGATATCCGGTAATGGAATGCGCATCGGGATCGATACTGATTTTAACATTTTTTTGCAGTGCATAGGGGATCCATCGCCAGTCCAGATCAAGCCTGCGCGGATGGGCATTCAGTTCGACCACAACCCCGTGGGCTGCACAGGCGTCTATTAGCGTTTTATGATCCACAGGATATCCTGCACGGCTGAGTAGTAAACGGCCGGTGGGGTGGCCCAGAATGCGCGTATGCGGATTTTGAATGGCCGTGAGTAAACGGGTCATCGCTTTTTCTTCGCTCATTTTTAAATTGGAGTGAACGGAAGCGATCACAAGATCGAACGTGGATAGGATCTGGTCACTGTAATCCAGCCGCCCATCGTTCAGGATATCACATTCAATACTTTTAAAAATATGAAAGGGCCTGAATTTCTGATTCAGTTCGTTTATATATGCATGTTGGTCCCGGATCCTTTCTTCTGAAAGCCCGTTGGCATAAAAAGCAGATTTGCTGTGATCACTGATCACCAGGTATTCAAATCCCTGCTCTATACACGCCCTGGCCATATCTTCAATAGTATGCAGGCCATCGCTCCAGTTACTGTGACTATGGACAATGCCCCTGATATCTGAAAACTGAATCAGAGAAGGTAGCTCCGTCTTCCTGGCTTTCTCAATAATGGCCGGATCTTCACGTAGCGGAGCCGGAATAAAATGAACGCCGGCCTGCTGAAAAATAGATTGTTCCGAATCAGCCTGGACATTTGTTTGAAAATCCTGGTCCCATTTTTCAAGGAAGGATTCACTGCAACTGGTTTCAAAAACCTTCGTATGAAATGATTCGGGAGCTGTTATCCGGAAATGCAATTTGATATTTTCATTACCCGAAACAAATAACTCACCATCTTTTTCTTCATCGATATGGAACTGATTGGATATAAAAAAAGCTTTCAGTTCTGTTTTCGGAACAGATATAATCCAGTCGGCCTGGTCGATGGTTTCAAGTTGACGACGGAAAGCCCCGGTAAAAGATATCGGGTGACCGGGAAACGATTCACGGAGTGATTTGTGAATTGTATGTACATAACCCTCCACTTCAGCGAAGAGAAAACTTCCCTGACTACGCATATAGAACGTAATTGTATCGCGAATATTATTCTGGGTCTTTTCTCCAAAGCCTTTGTATAACATCAGCCGGTTTTCATTGCATGCATACATCAATTCGCCGATGGATTCGATTTCCATCTCCTTCCAGACTGTTGAAATCTTTTTTGGTCCCAAACCCTTAATTCGGAGCATTTCGATGACTCCGGGAGGTGTTTTGCCGATTATTTCATGAAGCTGGGGTAGTTCACCGGTGTCGAGAATTTCAATGATTTGTTTGCCAATACTCGGTCCGATGCCCTTCACCGACATTATTTTTTCACGCGGAATCGCGCTCAGTTCTTCTGTTAATTTATCGATGCTGAATGATGCAGCTGAGTACGATTTTATTTTGAACGGGTTCTCTCCATGTATATCCATGAGTTTGGCCAGGAGAGAAAAACTTTCCGCAATCGCTTCGTTAGAAACCGCCATGGGCTTATGTTTGAGAGGATGATGAGACAAAGGTACTAAAACAAAAAGTCCCCCGGAATGAACCGGAGGACTTTACTATTTTCAGCTAACGAATGAAGAAAATTATTTCTTCTTTGCAGCTTTCTTAGCAGCTTTTTTCTTCGGAGCTGCTTTCTTTTTTGGAGCTGCTTTTTTCTTAGCGGCTTTTTTTGCTGTTGCCATTGTTTGTAGAATTTAAATGGTTAGTAAAATACTTTACGTAGTAAAAATAGAAATTCTTTAGAATTATCCAAAAGTTTTTTTGAATAATTCTAAAGAATTACTATTTAGGTCTAAAAAATGTTACTAACTAAGCAGTCGCCGAAACTTCTGCAGGAGCATCTACAACGTTCACAAAAGTTCTGTCTGCCTTCCCTTTTTTAAATTCTACAACACCATTTGTCAGTGCAAATAATGTGAAGTCTCTTCCAACACCAACATTTTTTCCGGGATGATATTCTGTACCACGCTGACGGATGATGATGTTGCCGGCTACAGCTGCCTGTCCACCAAAAATTTTTACACCGAGTCTTTTACTCTGCGAATCACGGCCGTTCTTTACGCTGCCTTCGCCTTTTTTATGTGCCATGAGAACTGATTTGAAAATTTGAAAATGGAAATATTGATTTCAATGCGCATTAAGCGATATCGGTTACTTTGATTTTCGTATAGTGGGTACGATGTCCATGTTTCTTACGAAATCCTTTTCTTCTGTTCATTTTAAATGATATCACTTTATTGCCCTGCACATGACCAAGGATTTCAACCTTCACCACGCTTTTCACATCTTTTCCGGTTGTGAACTGATCACCGGCTGTGGAAAGCAATACATCGGAAAATTCCAGATGATCGCCGGCATTTCCTTCTACCCGGGGAACATAAAGTGTCTGGTCTTTCTGGACCCTGAACTGGCTGCCTGCGATTTGTACTACTGCGAACATAAAAAACAATATTAGGGCTGCAAAGGTAAGGGGAAACGGGTAATTTTCGAAGGAATCCGGTAAAAATATTGGGCCGGATAGTCGGTAAGGCTGATATTGCCTTTTATTGTAGGTTTGTCATTCATCCGCCTGCCTAAAACATGAAGTTTAAGTCGTTTTTAGCCAAGCCTTTCGCTTCTTATATATATAGGAGTATCCGTAAAGAGATCAGTTCAGCCCTGGAGGATCAGGAGAATATTTTCAAAAGTCTCGTTAAAACGGGCTCAAAAACAGTATTCGGGCGGGAACACCACCTGGGAACGGTTAAAACCTATGAGGAATTCAAGGCGGCCGTGCCCATTCGTGATTATGAGCAGTTTAAGCCCTATATCGACCAGATAAAACAGGGGAAACATAATGTGTTATGGCCGGGCCAGCCCATCTATTTTGCGAAAACCTCCGGTACGACCAGTGGTATTAAATATATCCCGATTTCCAAAGACTCGATTTCGAACCATATCAATACGGCCCGTAATACCCTTCTTTGTTATATGGCCGAGACGGGCAATTCGGGCTTCGCGAATGGAAAAATGATTTTTCTCTCCGGCTCACCGGAACTGGAACGAATCGCCAATATTCCAACAGGCAGACTGAGTGGTATCGTAAACCATCATATCCCTCATTATCTCCGAACCAATCAGCTGCCGAGTTATGAAACCAATTGCATTGAAGAATGGGAAATCAAACTCGATAAGATCGTAGAAGAAACCATCGATAAGGACATGACACTGATCAGCGGCATACCGCCATGGATGCAGATGTATTTCGATCGTCTGAATCAGATATCCGGTAAACGCATAAAGGATCTGTTCCCGAATTTTTCTGTGCTTGTGCACGGGGGCGTGAATTTTGAACCTTATGCGGACCGCCTGATGGATAGTATTGGTAAACCGGTCGACACCATTGAAACCTATCCGGCATCAGAAGGTTTTTTTGCATTTCAGGACAGCCGTAAGGAAGAAGGGCTTCTGCTGAATACCAACAGTGGTATATTTTTTGAATTCATTCCGGCAGACGAAATTTTCAATGAAAATCCCACGCGTATTTCTTTGAAAGAAGTGAAGACGGGTGTCAACTATGCGCTGATCATAAATAATAACGCCGGATTATGGGGTTACAATCTCGGAGACACCATTCGCTTTGTGACTGTGGATCCTTTTCGCATAGTGGTCACCGGTCGTATTAAACATTTTATCTCGGCATTCGGTGAACATGTGATCGGGGAAGAAGTGGAATACAGCCTGATGAAAGCAGCAAAAGAAGAAGGTATACAGATCAATGAATTTACCGTAGCTCCCTATATTAAGGATGGCAAAGAGGAAGGAAAATCATTTCATGAATGGTTCGTGGAATTTGAAAACAAACCGGCAGATATCCGTGCTTTTGCAAAAAAGGTAGATAGTAATTTGCGGGAAAAAAATATTTATTATGATGATCTGATTGCCGGTAATATTCTTCAACCGCTGCAAATACATCCGGTTAAGAAAAACGGTTTTATAGATTATATGAAATCCATCGGCAAACTCGGCGGACAAAATAAAGTGCCGAGACTCAGCAATGACAGGAGTTTTGCTGAACCCCTGGAAAAATACGTGGACTGATATCTGCCATTCGTCCAGTTGGAAATCACTAGATTTACCCTTTACGAAACTTGTTTCATGAATAACCAGCAGAAGAAAAGGATTGCCATTTTTGGTTCAACCGGATCGGTTGGAACGCAGGCACTGGATGTCATTGCTGCCAACCCGGAATTATTTTCCGCAGAGGTACTCACGGCACAACAGAATGATGATCTCCTGATCAAACAGGCGCTGAGGTTCCAGCCGGATATTGTAGTGATTGGTGATGAATCCAAATATCAAAAAGTAAAAACAGCCCTGTTAAGTCATCCGATAAAGGTATTTGCCGGAGAGAAAGCGCTGATCGAAGTAGCTACCATGGACAGCTATGATGTGATGATGGCTGCCATCGTTGGATTTGCCGGTTTGATGCCGACCATGACCGCGATCGAGCATGGAAAAACCGTCGCACTGGCAAATAAAGAGACCCTCGTGGTTGCAGGCGATATCGTGATGCGAAAAGCAGTCGAAAACCGTTCTCCTATAATACCCGTGGATTCCGAACATTCTGCGATTTTTCAATGCCTGCTGGGAGAAACGAGGAACAGGATAGAGAAAATTATACTGACGGCTTCCGGTGGTCCATTCCTGGGGAAGAAACCCAATTTTCTTGTCAATGTAAAACGGGACCATGCACTTCAGCATCCGAACTGGAGTATGGGTGCAAAAATTTCGATTGATTCCGCCACACTCATGAATAAGGGCCTGGAAATGATCGAGGCAAGATGGCTGTTTAATCTCACACCCCAGCAAATCCAGGTCGTGATCCATTCGCAGTCCATCATTCATAGTATGATACAGTTTGAGGACGGTAGTATCAAAGCGCAGATGGGTCTTCCGGATATGAAACTGCCAATCCAATACGCGCTCGGATTTCCGTTGCGGCTTCCAAATAAACTGCCGCGGTATAACTTTAGCAAACCGGATAAACTGACATTTGAGGAACCTGATATACGCACCTTCCGTAATCTGCAACTCGCCAAAGATGCCCTTGCAAAAGGAGGGAATGCAGGATGTGTACTGAACGCAGCCAATGAAATTGCTGTTTATGCGTTCTTAAAGAACCGCATCGGCTTTCTGGACATGACAGATCTGATCGAAAAAACGATGCAGAAAATCCCATTTGTGGAACAACCATCGCTGGAGGATTATTTTGAAAGCGATGGCGAGGCGCGTAACTTCGCGGCTTCTTTAATAAAATTGTAAAATTCCCGGCAGGCACCTCGTGAACACGGACTGCGGCTGATCTTTGTAAAATGAATAATTCCATTGTAATGCTGGCGATCGACTGGGCAAATGTCGGTATCAAGGCCGCTCAACTTATCCTCTCCTTATCCCTGCTGGTGATCGTACACGAATTCGGTCATTTCCTGCCGGCAAAAATTTTCAAGTGCCGGGTGGAAAAATTCTTTTTATTTTTTGATCCATGGTTCGCCCTTGTAAAGAAAAAAATAGGAGACACAGTATATGGTATTGGATGGCTTCCATTAGGCGGTTATGTAAAAATTGCGGGCATGGTGGATGAGAGCATGGATAAAGAGCAGATGAGCCAGCCACCGCAACCCTGGGAATTCAGAAGCAAGCCGGCCTGGCAACGCCTGATTATTATGCTCGGCGGTGTAACGATGAATGTATTGCTCGCGTTTTTCATCTATGCAATGATCCTCTATACCTGGGGTCAGAAAAAAGTTCCGATGGGTAGCCTGGCGTACGGGATATCAGTACAGGACAGCCTGATGTATCATGTCGGTTTTCGCAACGGCGATAAAATTTTAACCGTAAAGGGTAAACCGGTAGAATATTTTGATGATCTGCCGGAAAGAGTTTTACTCGGCGGTGGTGGTCCTGTAGATCTGATTCGTGATGGTGTTCATCAGACCATCGATCTGCCGACTGCGCTGATCGGAAAACTGGTAGAAAGAAAAAGGAATAGTTCTGTATTATTTCTTCCGCGGGTACCCGTCATCGCAGATATCGTTCCCGATACTTCCAAAGCATTCAAAGCAGGGCTCAGGCGCCTGGATCAGATTACAGCAGTAGATGGAATCGCAACACCTTTTTTTGAGGAATATAAGAAAGCCATTGATGCACATAAAGGACAACAGGTAGCGCTGACCATCGAAAGAAAAGGGAAAACAGATACACTGAATGCGTCAGTAAATGCCGATGGCACCTTGGGATTTTACCGTCTGTACGATCCAGAAGTCATGGACAGTCTCGGTTTGATTCGCATTGAAAAAACGCAATTTGGTTTCTTCGAATCCTTTCCTGCAGGTGTACACCTGGCGGTAGACAAATTAAGAAGTTATGTGGATCAGTTTAAAAAAATACTCTCTCCAAAAACGGAAGCATATAAAGGCGTGGGTGGTTTTAAAGCCATCGGATCTATTTTTCCATCCATGTGGGATTGGCAATCGTTCTGGACAATCACCGCGTTCTTATCCATTGCTTTGGCATTTTTTAATATCCTCCCGATCCCCGCGCTCGATGGCGGCCATGTGCTCTTCACCGTACTGGAAATGGTCACCGGCCGTAAACCCAGTCAGAAGTTACTTGAATACGCGCAGGTGGTAGGCATGGTGGTGTTACTCGCGGTCATGATCTATGTAAATGGAAATGACTGGTTCGGTTGGGGGAAGAGCAGGTAGGCAACAAGTAGGGGAGCCTGATGACTCGTATCCTGCTTCAAGCGTCCAGATCCGGTTCAGCCTGGGTCCTTAAAAATAAATTCAGTAAATTTGCAGGTTCATCATTCCGGGGGTGCCTGGTTTTGACAGCGTAGATCTTTGAAAGTATAAGCATGTCGTGCGTTGGATAATTAGCACGTTAATCTGAATATTCAAATCTCAAATGGCAATACACAGTATGCCATGGCTGCCTAATCAGTGATTAAGTAGTCATTCGGGCCGTGTGGCAGGTTCGCCTGTTACCAAGCTGCACCGCCGACTAAAAACAAAAGAGGACGCTGTTCAGAAAGGCTGTGATCTGAACCTAAGACGATTCAGCTAAGAGAAGAATTGGTTTGTTGCCGTCCGGTTTTTCTTCGACAATCAATCAGCAAATAAGCATGTAGAAAGCTTTTGAAGAATATGTTTGGACAGGAGTTCGATTCTCCTCACCTCCACCTTCGCCCTCCGCAGCTTTAGCGAAGGAGGGTTTTCGTGTTATTTAATACCCTTCCCGGTTTTGCCAGGAAGGGTATTTTATTTTCCAGGCCTGTTCATTTGCGTCAAATCTCATCAAACACATATTCGCAATTGGTCATTCTACGAAGTTTGAAATCACGGTAATCGGGCTGAAATGATAAAGCAGGATGGAACAATAGAAGCAGGATGACGCCAGATGAAGTAAGTTAAAGCAACATGAGGCATCCTGGAGAAAGTTGGCGCAATGATACCCTTTCAAAGGCATCCGGCCGATATCCATACGCATCTCTGACGCATCTCAGACGCATCTCAGACGCATCCCAGACGCATCTTGACCGATATAAGATCAAAACGTTGATTTTTAGTCATTAAAAAATATGAGATTTGAAAGCACATTTATGTAACAAAATAAGTCTCGTTCGTTCGTATCCGGGTTGATAAGAACCCATGGATATCAGAAAAAAAAGAAATGTTTAAAAAATTTATCGATAGTAAAAAACTTGGCGGGGTGAACTGTGTCATTTGGAAAGAAGGCAATGTTTTATATCAGGAAAGTCAGGGATACATGAATCTGGAAACCCGCGAGCCAATGAAAATGGATACCATTTTCAGAATTGCTTCCATGACAAAGCCGGTTACTTCAGTGCTTGCAATGATGTTATATGAGGAAAAGAAAATCAATCTCGAGGATCCGATTACGAAATGGTTTCCCCAATTCAGCCATATGAAGGTCCTGAGAAATCAAACCGGAGATTATGAAAATGCAAACAGACTTATTACGATACTTGATTTATTGACGCACAGAGCAGGCTTCACGTACAGCGGATTTCAGAAAGGAAAACTAAAAGACGACTACGATAGGATGTTGGGGGGCGATATTGATTCGGAACGCTCTAATGAAGAATGGATATTTGGATTAGCCGGTTTACCTCTCGTCAGTCAGCCGGGCGAGTTATTCAATTATGGCAAATCTACCGACCTGTTGGGTATGATCATTTCAAACATTGAAGGAAAAAAACTGGGCAAAGTAATAGAAGAAAAAATATTCAATCCATTAGGAATGACCGATACCTTTTTTGATGTTCCCGAAAATAAAAGAAGCCGGTGTGCATCCAATATGGGATATGATGAATCAGGTAATGTAATAAACCTTGAAACCGTTCCGTCAAAAATGGCTTTCAAAGAACGCCCTCCCGATTTAGAATTTGAAGCAGGCAGTGGAGGACTCTGGTCAACTCTTGGCGACTATTTAAAATTTGCAAAACTTTTTGTGGAAGGCGGAAGTTCAGATGGTATTCCTATTTTAAAACAGGAAACGATTCACTTCATGTGTTCCAACCAATTGACAGATTATCAAAGGCAACATTCAATTTTATTGGGTTCAACCATGTTCAGAGATCATTATGGCTTTGGTCTGGGGCTTGCCATCGTAATGAAAGAAAGCAAATATGGATCTATGCCTTGTGCGGGTTCTGTCGGCTCCGTGGGCTGGCCGGGTGCCTATGGTGGCTGGTGGTCAGCTGACCCGGTTAAAAAAGCGATTTCAATATTTCTGACTCACAGCATGACCGAGCTTAAACAACTTTCCCAGGGGATTGGATTTGAATTGTACGAAGCCATTGACATTTTTTCAAACTATAGCAGGGAAATTGTTCATTAGGTTTTTGAACACGAAGAAGAACTCAAATCGTTCAAATTGGCTTTGCAGACCAATCTGTCGCAAGATGGGAAACCACTGTGATTACGCATCCAGTAAAGTCTGGATATCAAATTTCGACATTTTCAAAAATGCGGCGACTACATTTGGAGCCTTGACGGGATCAGCCATAAGCTGATTCAGAATGGAAGGTACTACCTGCCAGGAATAACCATATTTATCATCCAGCCACCCGCACTGATCATACCGGCCACCTTCACCCAGCTTTTCCCAATAGTGATCAATTTCATCCTGTGTGTCGCATTCTATGACGAAGGAAGTGGCCGGAGTGGCTTTATATTTTGGGCCGCCGTTTAACGCCATAAACCTGGTCCCATTTAATTCAAGATTAACGACAATGGGGTTTTCTGATATGATCCTGGAGTTCTTAAAAATGGAACAATAATAAATTGCTGCCTCCTTCGCTTTCCCATCAAACCAAAGGCATGGGTAAATTTGTTTGGTCATATTGCTGATTTTAATGATTATTAATATCGAAGGTAAGGTCGCATATGATTGTAAAATAGAATGAAACCGACATTATTGGGCTTCCGGAGGTTCTCCCAAATCAAGATATTCTGTTGGTAAAAGATGCGTAAACTCTTTAAACGCACGTACGAAATGGCTTTGATCGGCGTAGCCGTTATGAAATGCCAGGTCAGATAGTTTCGAAAAATGCCGGTTGTTTAGTTGCTGAAATGCCGAATTGAATTGACAAACCCGTCTGTAAAGATTTGGCGATATGCCAATGTTTTTTTCGAACATTCTTTGAAATGTCCTTTCAGTAATATGTAATTCATTTTGAACCCTTCCCAGGATTTTGGGTGTGGGTTGTTCGGCGATCTTATTGGCAGCATATCGAATACCCGGACAATCGCATCTGGCGTCGGCGATCAAACCGGAAATAAACTGATCCAACAGCAAAAGCATCTGATTCGTAGATTTTGCATTCAGCAATTGTAGTTCAAGTATTCCAGCTTTTTTTGGTTTAACCGAACCCAGGTCAATGGGTGAATCAGTTAGTTCGGGAGCCATGACACCGAAGATGGCGTTTAGTGAATATGGTTTTAGGAAATAGGCAATTAATGTAAATCCTCCGGTAAACGTCAGTGTGTCGGGAAACAGGGTCTGCCCGAAAAGAGTAAGATGTGAAGCAGCTTTATTGCCCATAATGGCTTTTGGCGAAATAAAAAGCAGGGTCGGCGAACCGTTGGCAAATAAGGGCAAAGAAAAGGAATCATTCGATTGGGAATTCTCTATAATGAGCAACCGTTCTACATATTCGGCAATTTGAATATTTGGTTTCAGATTTTTTACCTTCATACAGCTTGGACTAATACTTCCTTATCCAAAGTTAAATATTATCATGATGGTTTCAGACCGGAAACCATATCCGGATTAAGACTCTCAAACAAATACCCATAAACTCATTCAGCATTATGCGTTCCACGTTCAGCGTTATTCGTACAGATGCAATATTTTCTCATCAAAACTGCGTTGCCAGCTGGCATTCGTATGTGTCATTGTCTTTGCCATTTCTGTCAGCGAGATGAGCTCGCCACAAGTGCCCGCCATGATCGCTGCCGGGGTCTGATTTTGCCTGGCCATTAATTGATCTGTTTGTTTATCCCTTCCCCAATATTCACTAAGAAATGTATTGTACTCTGTGATCGTCCCCTTCATTGCTTCTATAAAATTTTTCCATACTTCTTCGTTGGAAAGGGCATTTTCTTTCTCCACAGTATAAACGATCAGATTATATGCTAAATCCACCGGATAAGTATCCTTGCCCTTGCCGGCTTCCCCGTGATCAACAACAGGTAATGATTCCGCCATGCGGCGATATTGATTGTTCAGGCTGTTGTTCACCATTGCGAAATAATCATCCGTTTTTTTCTGCGACTCACCGGCAATCCCGGCAAGTTGCTTTCTGTGATTTAATATGTCCATTGTCCGCTGTGTTATTTCAATGGTTGTGCCTGCTTCATTTCGGGCAGCCTTTATTTCTGCAGATTTTCCAGCTTCGTTATCTGTAAATCCATTTTCTGACATAAACATTTTGTATTCTTCCTGTTGTTGCTGTTGATTCATATGTTGAAATCGGGTCGCATAATTCGGATCCTTCATCATTTTGTTTGTAAATGCTTTTCGCGGATCATTATCTGCACCAGTATAAGCCGATGGATTATTCTTTACCTGCTCAGCCATTTTTTTGCCCCAGGCTTCTCGTTCTGCCGGCGTCATCTGTTGCAGTTTTTCGAGACCGCCTGCCTGCTGCACCATCGGATTGTTGTTGAGGTCCTGCATCGTTTTACCGGCATTCTTTTGTGCGACCGTTCTGATTTGCTCGCCGTCCTGTGCGGTTAGGGCATATTTTCTGGCCTCCTCGATATATTGCGCCTGCAATCTTTTCAATTTTTCGATATAGACATTATAGATGATTTCTTCATCCCGCAGTTTCATCGCGCTTTTTGCATCGGGCAGGCTGCTGATGGGTTCAGGTATACCTGACAACAATGCCAGCAGATCCTTGTCTATCAGATGGGCATTACTGTTCCTGGAATCGACAAACAGTCTGCTCTTTGTTTCAATTTCTGTTTTTCTCGGTCCTGTTGCCGTATTGAGCGCAGGCAGCGTGGCATCAAATATCTGATCCCGGGAAGGTATCGGTATGGCTCTTTTAACCTGCTCCGGTTTTGTGACATCGATTTTTTTCATGTTTACCAGCA
>DASSGT010000146.1:0-5039 GCA_035693345.1 Puia sp.
GAAAGTTTTAAATTATTCAGACTGTCACCCGTTTTATCCGTGTACCCACCGATTTTGATTTTTACTTTAGGATAGGCTTTGAGAATTGCGGTAATATTCTGAATCTGAACCTTGCTTTCTTCGGTAATATCCGCGCTTCCCGTTTTAAAATTCAGGTTGTCAAAATCAAACCAAACGTCTTTTCCAGGGACGCTGGTTGAATTATTCAGGAATGATACGAGCTGATCTTCGATACCCATTTTATAGGCATCTAATTCGCTGCCATCCGGCAATTTTACTTTTACTGACTCACGTTCCGGAACAACGGGAACAGTAGCAGGGGATTCGACCACAAGCTGACTTGCGTTTTCAGTTTCTGAATCGTTAGAGCCTTTGCAACCCTTAAAAATAAAAATAATGAGCCCAAGAAAAAATAAAGTACCAATAACCAGGGGAAGCCAGTTGACTTTAGAAATTGCAACCTCCGAATGATCTGTTTTTTCAGATGACATAAATAAAATTTAGAGAGTTAATAAAGTCAGGGAGGATTATTTATAGTAATTAAATATACAGCAGGTAAGTGTAATCCGGTAACTGAACCACGACTAAACCTCTGACAGATGTCTTTTTAATTCGAATTAGCCATTAGAGCTAATAAGGATACTCAAAATCCCGGGAGATAGGTGGATAGTTCCCAATAAGCTATTTTACATAATATAAATTATAGGATATTTATAATATGTAAGTTTATAGGACTGAAGATGTTTTCTGACGTCAAAGCAACATTTTGGGGTTGATTAACCAAACTTTGAAAACTCAGATCATAATGATAATTAAGCTATAGCAAGAACCAATAAAAATTTAAAATGAATTAACTGGAATCTTTTATTTATGAATCTCCTGCGTTAGTCTATATATTATATATTTTACCGCCAAATAACCCAGTTGAAACTTAAACAAGGATCCTCCTTCTGGATTCAGTCAGTCTTTTTCACGCTTCTGAACCGCTCTTTCCTGATTGTATTCGGCGTAGTCAGTTATATTATCCTGGTGAAAAAAGTGTTTCCCACAGTCAAGGAAATGGGAATCTGGGCGCTATTCCTGACCATCTTTACTTTAATTGAAAACATTAAACAAGGCTTGCTGCGCAATCCGATGATCAAGTTTCTGAGCGATCCGGAATACGTGAACCACCGGAATAAAGTTCAGTCCGCTTCGCTGATCACCAATATCCTTTTTTCAGGTCTCGTGATCATTTTGCTTTTTTTCGGCGGGAATCATTTTGCGATCTGGCTGAACGCCCCCGAATTATATCCCTTATTTCGTTTAGGCATCCTGGTTATCCTTGTATTGATCCCCTTCAATCACCTGGAGGTCCTGCTGCAGGCACATTTCAAATTCAAAGCCATTTTCTATGGTTATTTATGCAGGCAGGGTATTTTTATGATCTTAATTATCGGTTTACTGTTACACGATAAACAGGTTCTGACATTGTTAAACCTGGTCAGATTGCAAATTATCTCGCAGTTGCTGGGCACCATCGTGCTGGTGTATTTCGCCTGGGGATACTTATACCGGTCTTTTGCAACGGATAAGAGAACCATGTTACGCATGCTTAATTTTGGCAAGTATGTTTTTGGAACCAATGTATTTTCTTCTTTGGGAAAATCAGCCGACCAGTTTATCTCAGCAAGCCTCATATCGGCCAATGTCGTTGCCTATTACAATATTGTCGCACGCATCAACAATTTGATGGACGTTCCATCCTTCGCTATTGCAGATGTATTATTTCCCAAAAATGTGGAAGCGATGGTCACCTCAGGACCGGATAAAGTAAGGTATTATTTTGAAAGAATGGTTGGAACCATTGTGAGTCTCCTGGCCCCTCTTAGTATCCTGATATTTTTACTTCCTCATTTTTTTATTGCAATACTGGCAGGCAGTAAATATTATGCGGCGATTCCGATACTTCAAATAGTGATTCTGTTTAGCATTTTACGGCCGTTCTCTTATCAATTCGGAGCTACTATGGATGCGATTGGAAAACCCGACATAAATTTTTGGGTGAACCTGCTCGTTATGATCTTAAACTATGGGTTCATGTATATCGGTTTACATTATACCGGATGGCTCGGAGCTGCGTATGGTGCGGATACTGCGGCCATTCTATCTTTCTTTATCATGTATTTCGTTCTTAAAAAATCCATTGGCATTCAACTCGGAGAATCTATAAAATGGATTTGGAAGTCTTACATGGAAATTTTCGGCTACTTCAAAAAAACAGAAAGAGCAAAATCCAATTAATATAATAATCTCGTTTTAATTGTATTCTTCACTTCTTTCAATAAGCTGATTGCCTGTGCGGATAGTTTTTTGTCCACATCAAGAACCACGTATCCGATATCATCGTTCGTTTTCAGGTATTGTGCCAGTATATTGATATGATGACTGGACAGCCTGGTATTAATATCTGACAGAACACCCGGAACATTATAATGAATATGCAGGATGCGGTGTGTGTCCGGATGCTGCGGCAAACTAAGTTCCGGTATGGTGTGTGAACCGGTGCTAATGCCCATTTCTAAATACTGGAATAATTTATTGCTTACATCTTCACCAATATTTGCCTGGGCTTCCTCCGTTGATCCCCCGATATGAGGTGTCAGCAAAACATTTGGAAGATGTTGTAAAGGAGTCGTGAATTTGTCACCATTTTTTTCAGGCTCCAGAGGATATACATCCACTCCGGCCCCGGCCAGATCTCCTTTCCCGAGAGCTGCAGCGAGGGCTTCCAGATCGACTACTTCACCTCTGGCATAGTTTAATAAAATAGCTCCTTTTTTTATTTGCTTTATAACCGTTTTGTTGATCATTAATCGCGTCTGGTCTGTGTCGGGTACGTGAATCGTGATGATATCAGAAACTGAAACCAGTTCCCTGACAGATTTTTTTGGTAAGGCATTTCCGAGCGGAAGTTTAGTTTCAATATCAAAATAAACCACTTTCATTCCCATGGCTTCCGCCAATACACTCACCTGTGTGCCGATATTACCGTATCCGATAATGCCCATGGTTTTGCCGCGAAGTTCATAACTACCCTTGGATTCCTTCATCCAGATGCCATCATGGGCAAACTTGCTTTTATCAGGAATCCGGCGTATGAGTATAATAGAAGCTCCGATGACCAGCTCTGCTACAGACCGGGTATTTGAATAAGGCGCGTTAAAGACCGCAATGCCATTTTTAGTAGCGTTTTTGAGGTCCACCTGGTTAACCCCAATACAGAAACAGCCAACCGCCTGGAGCTTTTTAGCTGCTTTTAACACTTTTTCGGTAATCTGAGTTTTGGAACGGATACCCAGGAGGTGAACATCTGCAATTTCCCTGATCAGATCTGCTTCAGACAGAGCTTTTGGAAGCTTCTTAACAGATGTATAACCAGCGCCGGAAAACCGCTTCACCGCTGCATCGCTGATATTTTCCAGAAATAAAATATTCACTTTTTCCTTTGGATAACTGGTAATTTTCTTATCTGTCATAATCTCCGTACGTTTTTAGCGTTATTCCTATAAAATAAGTTGCAAAATTGCCGTTAAAAAAGGAAACGGAAAAACAAAACTCGTTTCCAGTAAGCCAAACAGCATAAATAATTTATTTTTGCGCCTTAATAACCGAAAAAAATATACCTGTTGAAAACTATTTGCTGCTATTTGTTTGCCGCTTCCTTCCTGGTCTGTTGCGGACAGTCTCCTGCAGCCAAACAGCCAGCTCCGAAAACGCAGGACTCTACACTGCTGGCGCTCGCAAACCCGCGTCCCAAAACCCTGCGTCCGGATGAGTTCAAATTATACAACAATGCATCCCGCCGGTTTTTCGATTCACTCTTTGCTCATGGATTTAATGGCGGACTGGTTGTCGCCCATAACGGTGTCGTTGTATATGAAAGATATAGCGGCTTTAAAGATCCACGAAAACATAAGGATAGTGTAAATATTCATACTGCATTTCATCTGGCTTCGGTATCCAAGACTTTTACCGCCATGGCGATTCTCAAATTGTGGGAAGAAGGAAAACTCGATATCCATGATGATATTTCGAAATATCTGACGGGATTTCCGCCAGGCATCAGTATTAAAAATCTTTTAAGTCAGCGCAGCGGGTTGAGAAATTATGTTCATTTCATGGATCAGTCAGGATGGGATAAAAGAAGATATCTCAGTAATGCAGATTTGCTGCAATATATCATCCAGCATCATGATCAGGTAATTTATACAGCCGCCGGGCGTCATTTCGAATATTCGAATACAAACTATGCTTTCCTGGCGCTTATTATTGAAAAGGTATCAGGCGAAACTTATAATGAGTTTCTTACAAAAACATTTTTTCTTCCCTTACAGATGCAGGATACTTATGTTTATACCCATCAGGATTCTGCCAGGGCCACCAGATCCTACAGACTAAGCGGCAGAGCCTACCCAACAGAATACCTGGATATGGTTTACGGTGATAAAAATATTTATAGTACACCGGAAGATATGCTCAAATGGGATGCTGCTTTACGCGGTGGAATCATGTTTAAGGAGTCTACCCTGGATAGTGCATATACTCCCTATAGTAATGAAAAAAGAGGCAAACGGAATTACGGACTGGGATGGCGAATGATTGTTTATCCATATGGCAAAAAGCTGATATACCACAATGGATGGTGGCATGGAAACCGTACGGTATTCATCCGGATGATGGAGGAAAATGCGACGATCATCGCACTCTGTAATAATGACAATAAAAAGGTGTATGCGTCCAAAAAACTCTGTGATGTTTTTGGAAATTACCAGCAGAGCCACGAGAACTTTGAAGAACCCGACAACGATCCTGAAGGTCGCGGTGGTGAAAATAAAAAGCCTTAGTATTTTTCAATCAACCATAAACGACTGCAGCCGGTTAATGATTTGCGTTACACTTTACGTCCTGGCTTAGACGTAAATATTACCTTCGCTGGATGAAATCGCTCGAAACTTATCTGTCCGGTTACGATTCTTCTTATACTGCATTTGATAAAA
>DASSGT010000147.1:0-9966 GCA_035693345.1 Puia sp.
TCTGCATTATTTCCGAGATTATAGTTGGCCAGTCCGGAACGCAAAAGCGCCCTGGGTTTCAACGCATCGCTGCCATTACTTTGGATGACGACCTTTAAATAGGAAAGAGATTCTCTGTATTGTTCATTCGACAAATAAGTATTGGCGATCTCCATATTGGCATCCACGACCAGGTCTGACCCCGGATATTTCCGGATAAGTCCATTCATCAGTTCTATTTTTTCTGATGAATTATTTACACCCGCCACCATTGCTTTTTGAAAAGTTGCGTAATCGGAAGCCGGCCATGAGTATTCAAGCACTTTATTATACATGGCCACCGACGTCTTGAAATCGCGATTCATGTAGTAACAATCAGCACTGCGGATATAAGCATCCTGTTCAAGCGGGGTGGCATGAATACCGGGATTTCGGGCGATCTGCTGGAAATAATTTAATGCCTCTTTGTAGTTCTCCTTTTTCAGATAACAATAGCCCAGACTATATTTGGCATTGACCGGATTTACTTCTTCCCGTGATACAGGTGTTTTCAGGTATTCAGCAAAGAAAGGAATCGCATCGTCCAGGCGGTTGGTCCGGTAAGCAATTTCTCCTTTCCAGAAATTTATAAATGGGAGCAGTTCCGTGTTGTTTGGTTCCCGTGAAGCGCGATCCAGCAATTCAGCCGCATTCGCCAGCATACCATCGTTGATCAGTTCGGTGGCCCTTCCATAAAGAATTCTGGCCTTTAGCTGACGGGCACTGGCTGACGGATTCTTCACGCTGTCCATCAGGATAAGAGCATCCTTATAGTTGCTGGTGTTGGCTAATACATTCAACAATAATTCACGCGCTTCGGGCGCATAAGTCGAATTCGGATATTGCTCCAGGAAACTGCGAAATTCCGAGAGGGCAACATCAGGATATCCCAGTTCATAAGAAAGTTTGGCATAATGAAATTCAGATATCTCCTTCTGGACGGGATAGCTGCTATTGGATGCGCAAAAAAGAAAAGCATTCCGGGCATTTGCTTTTTGGTTGGTTTTTAGATAGGCATCCCCGAGCAGGTACATGGCATTTTGTGCCAGTGAATCTTCCTTACCCCCCAGTTGTTTAAATCCATCAATGGCCTTATTATAATTTTGGGCCTGGTAGTAACAATACGACAGTTCAAAGAGATCCTGCCGGCTCACCGTTTTGGAGCTGTTCACATAAGATTCCAGGAACGGCAGCGCCTTGACAAAATTTTTCTCATCATAATAAGCATGTCCAACCAGCTGCTTTAATTCGGGGGCATAATACTGATTCCCGCCAGCCAGTTTGGCTGAGGCATAAGAAATTGCTTTTTCTTTTTGATTTTGTACGAGGTAAATATTTGCGATATAGTAAGGAACGATGTGATCATATTTTGGATTATTTTCTACCACCGAGAAAGCCGTCAGTGCTTCCCCGTATTTCTTTTGGTAAAAGCATATATACCCGTAATAGTAGTTTGCATCTATGTAATGATCATTCTTGGGAAGCTGCCGTATGGCATCAAAAAGAGGTTTCGCCTGATCGAAATTCTTCCTGATAAAATAAGCATACCCCTTATGAAATTTCAAATTGGCGATCTCATCATTATTCAGGTTTTCAATGCCGGAACTTTCGTAAAGCTTTAATGCAGTCTCATAATTGCCGTGACGGAACTGATATTCCGCCAGATAATAAGCCAGCATTTCTGTTCTTGCTGCGTTATCGTCTCTCTCAATGAAAACTTCAGCCGGTTGAACAGCCGTACTATCGTCCTGGTTGAGTGAACAGACCAGGTTATAATAGTGAACATTTTCAAAATTAAAAGACTCATAAAGCTGCGGCCTTGCCGTTTGATCCTGTTCGAGTTCTTTGAAGATCGGGTATGCCAGACTATAATACTGTTTTTGATAGTATTCCTGCGCCTGCTTATAAGTCGCCTGGGGATCGGTTAACCAAAATGTCTGCTGCGCCTTTGCAAAAAAACATAGTAAAAGAAAAAATGGAAGAATCGGTCGTTTCATCCGGATTATATTATTCACACGCCCAAGTTTCTGAATTATTTCCCCTAATACCAAAGATTGTTCCAAACAGCTTGTGGATAACTGATATGATTAACATTTCTTTAGAATGAAGTTGTTAAAAGTGCAAATACTTTACTTTTGACGCAAATAATTACCGATGAGAAAATTATTATCAACTGCTTATTCCGATGGCGCATTCAATTTCGCGCTTTTGGTACAGAGGGTTGCGACCGGCCTCTTACTTTTAATCGGACATGGATTGCAAAAAATTCAGAATTTCAGTGATCTTTCGGCGACATTTCCCGATCCACTACGCATCGGTCACCGCGGTTCACTGATTCTGGTCATTCTTGCAGAATTATTTTGTTCGATGTTTCTTGCGCTCGGATTATTCACACGTATTGTTGCATTCATTATAGTGTTTGAATTTTCAGTCGCCGTATTCATTATTCATCATGGACAATCTCTGAAAATTGTAGAACCCGCGGCATTGTATCTGACCAGTGTTTTCACCATTCTGATCATTGGGCCCGGCCGGGTAAGTGTTGATGGGATGATGGGAAAGTAACATAAGCAAGTGTGGAAGACTGGAAGTCTGGAAGTTTGGAAGTGGAATTAACAACTAACAATTAACAACTAACAACTATACTTGCCTTGTTTATTACAGAGACCCTTATAAGACTGCGTTATGCCGAAACAGACCAGATGAATGTGGTTTACTATGGTAATTATGCCCAGTATTTCGAAGTGGCGCGGGCCGAGTCCATTCGAAACCTCGGGCTTACCTATAAAGAGATGGAATCTGCCGGCGTGATGATGCCGGTGGTTGAAATGCAAACAAAATTTTTACGGCCCGCTCACTATGATGATCTGTTGACTATTAAAACCATCATGAGGGAACTACCTACAGACCATCGCATCTTATTCGAACACGAAGTTTTCAATCAGGAAAAAAAATTGCTTACTCTGGGAAAAGTGATTCTTTATTTTGTAAAAATCGGATCCTTTGAAAGAACGGTCATGCCGGATACCATGAGAAACCTGCTGAAACCATTTTTTCCGGAGATAAACTGAAAGCTGAACAAAAACATTTCTTCCGGGTTAATAGCTGTATGACCAACATATCTATCGTTACGATTGGAGATGAATTACTGATTGGCCAGGTGATCGACACGAACAGTGCCTGGATGGCCCAGGAACTTAATAAATCCGGTTTTTGGGTGAAGCGTCGCGTGGCTATTGGCGACGGAAGAGAAGATATTCTGAAAACATTACAGGAAGAATCCGCAGACGCGGACATCATCTTAATGACCGGCGGACTCGGGCCCACTGCTGACGATATAACCAAGTCCGTACTCTGTGAATATTTTAACAGCACACTGGTCGTAAACGAAGAAGCATTGGAGAATGTGAAAAATATTTTCACAAAAATCTTTAAGCGTCCAATAATATTAGAAAGTAATCTGAAGCAGGCTGAAGTACCTGCTGTCTGCAAAGTGATTCAAAATAAGCGTGGAACAGCGCCCGGTATGCTCTTCGAGAAAGATGAGAAAATTTACATATCCATGCCCGGAGTTCCGCATGAAATGAAAGGCATGATGACCGAAGACGTAATTCCCTTTTTAAAAGACCGGTTCGTATCCAGTTATATTTCGCATAGAACTTTATTGACAGCCGGAATCGGTGAATCCAGTTTAGCCGATCATATCAGCCAATTCGAATCCTCCCTGCCAGCCCAAATAAAATTAGCTTATCTGCCGGGTTATGGCATGGTACGTCTGCGACTGACAGCAAACGCAAATCAGCCGGATGGTTTAGAACAGGCCTTGGATCTTGCCTTTACAAACCTGAAGTCGCTCGTAGGCGAATGGCTGGTTACCGATGAAGACATTACATTGCAGGCTGCGCTTGGTAAATTATTGGCTTCAAGAAATCAAACCGTGTCAACAGCAGAAAGCTGTACGGGTGGTTATGTCGCTCATCTCATTACCAGTATCCCGGGATCCAGCGACTATTTTTACGGATCAGTCATCGCTTATGACAATAGAGTGAAGAAGAAAATGCTGGGAGTCGATCCGGCTGTTTTGTCGGTCCATGGAGCCGTAAGTGAAGAAACCGTGAAGGCTATGGTAAATGGAGCCATTCGTAATATGGAAACAGATTTTGCTGTTGCCACTTCCGGAATTATGGGGCCGGGCGGTGGTTCGGAAGAAAAGCCCGTGGGAACCGTATGGATCGCTGCCGGTGACGCCCATGAAATCATCACCCGGAAACTCTGGTTTCGCTTTGACCGTCAACGGAATATAGAGCTGACAGCGATAAATGTGCTCAACTTGTTAAGAATATTTATTTTGTCAAGGCCGCTGGAAAGCCGTCTGAAGGACTTAGGTAATTAATTTATACTTTTGACCGAATCTAAAGATCATCTTCATGGCGATTGTCGATTTGTTAATGCCTAAAATGGGTGAGAGTATCATGGAGGCCACCATTCTCAAATGGAATAAGCAACCGGGAGAATCTGTCAAACAGGATGAATCTTTACTTGAAATAGCAACTGACAAAGTAGATAGTGAAGTGCCCTCCACGACTGCCGGCATCTTGACAGAAATTCTTTTCCCTGTAGATGCCGTCGTCCCGGTTGGTGCGGTCATCGCTAAAATAGAAACCAACGGGTTTGCGCCTAAGGCTGAAAGCTCAACGCCTGAAGCTGAAAGCCAATTAACTTCTGACGCGGATTCACAACCCACAAGCAATGGAAATGGCCAACATCCAACTTCCAACGATATAGAATCTACCATCAACCGTCAATCGTCAACTTCGACCGATATACCGCCAACTGTCAATCGTCAACCATCAGCCATAAACGAAAACAGATTTTATTCTCCCCTGGTTCTGAATATCGCCAGCAATGAGGGAATCAATCTGTCAGAATTGGAAAAAATTCCCGGAACCGGTAATGAAGGCAGGGTAACAAAAAAAGACATACTACAATATGTTTCCAGAAGGAAGGATGGAAACGGCTACCATAGCCAGCCGCAGGTTACAGAACCAGCCTATGAACGCACCGGGGAAACTACGCGGACAATAAAAGAAGAGAAATACAAGGAACCGGAATCCATTCCGGTGAATATGAGCGGCAATGTGGAGATCCAGGAAATGGATCGGATGCGAAAGCTGGTCGCTGAGCATATGGTGAGAAGCAAACAAACCAGTCCGCATGTAACCAGTTTCACAGAAGCCGACGTAACAAATCTGGTGCTTTGGCGCGAGAAAGAAAAAGACGAATTTGAAAAAAGGGAAGGAACCAGGTTAACACTGACGCCTCTTTTTATTGAAGCCGTCATAAAATGCATCAAGAAATATCCGCTGATAAACAGCTCACTTCAGGGGGACAGGATCATAATAAAAAAAGATATTAATATCGGAATGGCAACTGCTCTACCGACTGGCAACCTCATTGTGCCTGTAATCAAAACGGCCGATAATTATAACCGGGTTGGCCTGGCACGTCAGGTCAACGCACTGGCAAATGCTGCACGTAATAATAAATTGAAACCAGAGGATATCCAGGATGGCACTTTCACTCTCACGAATGTAGGCGTATTTGGTAGTCTGATGGGCACACCTATTATCAATCAGCCCCAGGTTGCCATCCTCGCCGTCGGAGCCATAAAGAAACGACCGGTGGTGATCGAATCTGATCAGGGAGACTCGATCGGCATCCGCCATATGATGTATCTTTCCATGAGTTATGATCACCGGATCATTGATGGCAGTCTGGGAGCCACTTTTCTGACAGCTGTCGCCAATGAGTTAGAAGCGTTTCAGGCGTAAAACGTTTCAGGCGTAAGGCGCACAGCGTACGGCTTAAAGCGGAATTCCCAAAGCCGGTTTTTTCATTATTCTTCTTACATTTCGAGTAGCAGTCATCACTGATTTGTTATATCCTGAGTCGATTCCGTTGGCCGGATATCGGAAATTGAAACAGTTGCTAAACGATATTCGTTTGGACTTATGCCCTACGCCTTATGCCTTACGCTTTACACTTCACGCTTTACGCCTTTCGCCTTATGCCTTATGCCTTACGCTTTACGCTTTACGCCTTAAGCCTGATTGGCCATCATAACAATTCCCCGATCTTGTCGTTTATATTTAAAAGAAGTTTTGTAAATTCCGATACTTACTAAATCTGACAAGATGAAAACACTCTCAGAAACATGGTTTGCCGATGGGTACATCGACTTTGAATTGAAAAAGTACACCCTGCTCGCCTATCTGCAGGAGATCAACCGGAATTTCCAGGAAAATAAACTTTACCCTCAGCTGGCAGATGTGATTTTCCATTATAACAACCTCGTTGCATTCCGTGAGAACAAAAAATATCTGCAGGAACAGTTTCCCAAGAAATTAACCGGCCTGCAAATGGAAAAGATACAGGTTCTTTACGAGCAGCTGATTCAGGATGATGAACTCATGCGCGAGCTGGAAGATATTATTGAATACTCCGCCGGTCATATGAAGGCTGCCATTACAAACGGTACGGAAATCTATGAATTTGTGGAAGATAAAATCAGCATACATCCGGTGGGCATCATGCCCGTGCATTCAAAAGAAGGATATTTTTTACTCAGTGAAGGTTCAACCAGCGCGACACGCGTGTATAGTTATTACCTGAGTTTTTTTGAAAAACACGACGAGAAATACAGGAGTATGCGAACTGAATATATCGACTCGTGGAACCGGAGTTTTAGCAATACGTACGAACGGATCAAATCGGAATTATTAAGTCTCAAACCCGATCTGCCGAACCCTGCGGTATATGCTATAGAGACCCAACTGAAATTCCCTCTGGATGAAACTTTATTACCGGTCGCCAAGCGAAGTCTTGTTCGTTATATTTCTTCAAAAGCTGCGTGACAATCTTCACTAGTATGCTGATTTGAAGATCTTACATTCAATTATCGATTTGAAGATCTTTCATTCATTTGTTTCGTTGAATATCAAAATTCAGTAATTAAATATGTGAATCTGATCGCTTCATTACCCATTTGTTTTTTCCGGAGACGGTGTTTTCCTTAATCGGAGAGTTTGTAAAACAACAGCCGCAACGATCAGACAGAAACCATAGTAGAATCCCGGACTCACTTCTTTGTCCTCTCTGTAGATCAAAAATGCCATACCAATTCCATAAATGGGTTCAAGGTTATATGAAAGATTTACGGTAAACGCGGAAATTTTCTGAAGAGCCTTCATGAAAAGTTCATAAGCAACCACAGTACATAAAATACCCAGCACCAGCAACCAGGCAAAGTCTGAAAAAGATGGCAATAGTTTGTCTACAGGAAAATAGTGTAAATAAAGCGGCATCAGCAGAGTGATAAAAATAAAACCCCCACTCAATTGATAACGGGTAGCTGTTTCTGCATCCATCTTTTGTAAAATCTGTCTGTTAAGAATCGGAAATACGCTGGCGAGAAATGCTGAAAAAATGGAGATGATAATTCCAAGTTTATAATGCGGATCAAAATGAAATACGATACTGATTCCTGCAATCGCCAGGAGCCCCAGCAAAACTTCCATGATGTCGAAGGGCCTCCGGAGCATGAGAGGCTCCAGTATAGCAGTGAAAAAGCCCATGGAAGAAAGGCAAACCAATGCGGTTGAAACATTTGAATTTTTTATTCCCGCATAAAAAGTCACCCAGTGCAAAGCAAGCAGAAAACCAACTGTGGATGCCTGAATAAATAGTTTTCGCGAGGCAGCTGGTTTTCGTTTTTGAAAAACCAGCAATATCCAGAGTACAAAACACGCAATCATCATTCGATACCATACCAGTACAGCCTCATTAAGCGAAATCAGTCTTCCGAGAACACCCGTAAAACCAGCAAGAAAAACAGCAATATGTAATTGGAGAAAGGCCCTTTTCATGGAGTTGGCAAAGAAAGATTATTTTCCTTCCACCACCATATTCTTGGAGAAATGTTTTACCGTCTGTACAACGGGAATATTTTTGACTCTTTTACGATAGTTCTTGAATAGTGCATTCCAGCGGAGTTTTAACACACCCAGGATGCCTTCTTTCACAATTCCTTTATTCATTTTGGAAACACCCAGTTTCCTGTCTTCGAAAATAATCGGAACTTCTTTTATTTTGAATCCCAGTTTCCAGGCTGCAAATTTCATTTCTATCTGAAACGCATATCCTGCGAAATGGATTTCATCCAGGTTGATGGTTTCCAGTACTTCGCGCCTGTAACACACAAAGCCTGCTGTCGGATCCTTAACCGGCATCCAGGTAATCAGCCGGGTGTAGATAGAAGCTCCTTTAGAAAGAAGGATTCTTTCCTTGGGCCAGTTAATAAACCCTCCATCCTTCACATATCGACTGCCCACGGAAAGATCTGCTCCCCTGTATTTGCACGCGATATATAAATTTTCAAGATTATTGGGATTGTGTGAGAAATCGGCATCCATTTCGAAAATGAAAGCATATCCCTTGTCAATGGCCCACTTGAAACCGTAGATATAGGCAGTTCCAAGCCCCTGTTTGCCTTCTCTGACTTCAAGAAAAAGCTCATTGGCATATTTACGCTGAAGACTTCGAACGATATCGGCCGTTCCGTCCGGAGAGCTGTCATCGATGATCAGAACATGATAATCCTGCTGAAGAGAAAATATAGCGTCCAGAATGGCTGCAATATTTTCTTTTTCATTATAGGTTGGTATGATGGCTATCTTTTCCAATATATCCAATATATCAATACTTAACTAACCGTTTTGTCTTTCTTCAGCATTGTCCGGTTGAAAATCTCAGTCAATTTTTGTTTGGTATGCATGGGAAAATCTCCCTTCATCATCCAATCGTAATATTGGGGTTCAGATTTGAGTACGTCAGCTACCGGCCTTCCTTTGTGTTTCCCGAAGTTAAAGATTTCCACGCCATTTTCCATGGAAAATCGGCGGGCGAAATCAACAACTTGTTCATCTCCGGTGAATTTAACGATGCTTTCAGGATCGGCCCCCAGTTGCGGATAGCGGTCAATCTGAGCCATGAGGATTTCCAGGGTTACCTCAGCATCTGACTGGGCTCCATGAGCTCCGTCGTGTAATTTATCACAATAGAACTTATAGGCAGCCGTGAGGGTGCGTTGTTCCATCAGATGAAAAACACGCTGCACATCTATCAGACGCCTGCCCTTCATATCGATCTCAATGCCCACACGTAAAAACTCTTCCACCAGCAGCGGGATGTCAAATCTGTTGGAATTGTAACCAGCCAGATCGCTGTGATCCAGAAACTGCTTGAGTTCATTGGCAGCCTGCCGGAACGTCTGTGCATCCTTTACATGCTCATCCGTGATACCGTGTATATCTGACGCCTGTTTGGGTATCGGCATTTCCGGATGAATCAATTTATGTTTCACTGTCTTACTGCCATCCGGCATCAATTTTACAATGGCAATTTCAACGATACGGTCTGAGGCAAGATTTACACCGGTAGTTTCGAGATCAATAACTGCAAGGGGTTTGGTTAATTGTAACATGAATCTTTATGGGTTATGCAATAATTTTCTTTGCAAATGTAGCAATATCCGATCCATCAGAACTGATCGAACGCAGAAGAAAGGCCTTCGTTTTTTTAATTGATCAGAGTCTATAAAAAAGGACAATTCCTATGCCGGATTCCTCAGATTACATTGAAAGGGAATATGAGTCTAAAATAGAATACTCTTCTTAATTAATTGATTTTCTATATGTTATTAATGTGATTGTCTGGTAGCTGCAGGTTACCCTTGAACCGCCGGCGGACATTGGCCGCGGAGTGAATAAAAGATGTTCTATTTGACCTGATTCCAGGGTAAAAATGGCTCTTCTGGCAAGGCCTGTGGCTACTAACGGAATCATAAATTAAGGCCTAAAACGCCTGCCCTATTGCATATTCGAGATATAT
>DASSGT010000148.1:0-2644 GCA_035693345.1 Puia sp.
CAATTCGCAGGAATTCAGCTTCAGATGATAGCCGGTCAGAGCTATTTTATCGTGCGATTTAACATTCAGATAATGCGACAGTCATCATCTGTTTACAGCGTTTGTATATTTTGTATCTCAAATGCAACAGGCAGCTGCATAATGTAAAATATAATCAGATGATCAGCATGGTTGTTTTTGATATGGCGGGAACCACAGTGAATGAGGACAACGTCGTGTATAAAACGCTTCAGAAAGCGATGAATAAAAAGGGATTTGATTTTACCCTGGATCAGGTTTTAGCAGAGGGCGCGGGAAAGGAGAAACTGGAAGCTGTGCAAAGTATTTTAAAAAAATATGCGCGAAATACAGATAAAGAATTAGCGAATGAAATATATTCCGATTTTATGGATCTACTGTCGAGGGCCTATGAAGACATCGATGTGCTTCCGCAGCCAAATGCAGAAGAATTATTTCAGATTTTAAAAAGGCGTAATATCCGTGTCGTCCTGAATACGGGGTACAATGCGGACATCGCAGAATCACTGGTAAAAAAACTCGGATGGGAAAAAGGCATCGAATTTGACAGCCTGATTACTTCCAGCGATGTGGAAAGAAACAGACCCGATCCCGAAATGATCGATCTGGCCATGGATATTTACGGCGTCATCGATCCAAAGAAAGTGATAAAAGTCGGCGACTCCATCATTGATATAGAAGAAGGACAAAATGCCGGATGCGGTCTCAATGTTGGCATTACGACGGGAGCACATACATTTCTGCAACTGCAGTCAGCCAACCCGGATTATATTATCAATGACCTGTTGGAACTGGTTCCGATCATCGATCATGTCAAAGGCTAATATGATCAGTTGAAAGCAATACCATAGGTAATAAATCGTTACATCAAAGGATGCTTGTTTTACATGAATAAAATTTCACCCTCAATCAATCAATGATGGAATTACCAAAAGACATTTTATCAAAAATCGATGAACTGTTCCCGAAAATGGAAGATCATGAGATCGTGATGAATCTCGTGGATCAGATCAGGCATTATTCAGTGAATGTGGGCTTTCCACAGCTAATCAGAAGTATCCTGAGCCTGTCCGCGGGAAAGCTGTCTATTATCCGTAAAATTATTGACTCTGATTTTTATGGCGATCCCAGAGATGTGATCATGAGGGCTGAAGAGAAACTTGGAAATCCGGGACATTATTTTGTTCCTGCCTTTGAAGAGATCGACCGGTATAAAAAGTAACGGGCCCAATGATAAGCCCCGTTCGGTCAGGCAGTTTTCTTTTCGGAAACTGTTGATGTTGTCTTTTTTGCCCTTTAGTACCACCGGCGTGATTGATTTTCCGGCTTTCTTAATTTTCTTTGTCAGCCTTCGATGAATATATTTCATCACGCGCAAGGAAAAAGGCGAAGGGGAAATTAAAAAAGACAAGCAAGGTGCTGGCCAAAATTATTTTGGAATAATAAAACAATATTCTTTTAACGGTCATTTATTTATTCCTGGAAGGTTGTCTGTCTTTTTCGATTCCGAGTTTTTTAATTTTGGAATTCAGCGTGGATACATGGATATCCAATAGCTCGGCTGCTCCGCCCGGGCCGTACACTTTCCAATTGCAGCTTCTTAATGTTGCAAGGATATGCTCCCTTTCATTTTCAGTTATACTTTTTAATCTTTTATCAGAAGACATTTCTTTGGAGGGTTCCTGCCGTAGATAGAATTCGGTCACGAGGGATCCTTTCGTCAGAAGAACGGTCCGGTGCATCAGATTTTCCAGCTCCCGCACATTGCCCGGCCAGTCATATTCCTCCATAGCCCGGATAACATCAGGTGAAAACCCGGTGATCGTTTTATTTTCGATAACTGAAAACTTTTGGATGAAGAAGTTGGCAAGCAACATGACATCTTCTTTTCTCTCCCGTAACGGCGGGATCACAATGGGAAAAACATTTAGCCGGTAATACAGATCCGTTCTGAATCTTCCGGCAGCTACTTCTTCATCCAGGCGCCGGTTAGTGGCTGCGATGATGCGAACATCTATTTTTCTGGACACACCACCGATGGGTTGAATTTCCTTTTGTTGCAAAACGCGAAGGAACTTGACCTGCAGTTCAGTCGCGAGTTCGCCAATCTCATCCAGGAAAATGGTGCCACCGTTCGCCTGTTCAAAACTTCCCATTCTTTTTTCAATGGCCCCGGTAAACGCACCTTTTTCATGGCCGAATAATTCCGATTCAATGATCGTGGGTGGAAGGGCGCCGCAGTTCACTACAATCAACGGCTTTGTAACACGCCTGGAACTCTCGTGGATGGCCCTGGCAACAAGCTCCTTGCCTGTACCACTTTCACCAAGAATCAAAACGGAAGTTTCCGAGGGCCCGACCAGCCGGATATGTTCCAGCACGTGGTGCATGGACCCGGATTTCGTGACAATCTGAAAAGAATCACGATAGGCTGCGTTACTGCTTACCGGGACCCCTTCTTTTGCAGGAAGGAGTTTATTTTGCAAGGCGCTATGCAGCTCGAACGCCACTTCCAGCGTCGCCAGCACATCGCGCTGGCGAAATGGCTTAACCAGAAAACCATATGGCTTTGTTGCTTTGGCTGCCAGAAAAATCTTACGATTGGAGTTTGCTGTCAGGTAAACAA
>DASSGT010000149.1:0-3651 GCA_035693345.1 Puia sp.
CAGGCGGATTTCTCTTTAAACCTGCTCGGGAAAAAAATAACGGATGCATGGGATATCAAATTATTTTCTACTTATGCTTCCACAGAAATGCAGACGGCATTTACTGAATGTGAAGCTGGTCGTGGCGGTCATCATCAACCGGATCTTGTGATCGTCGAGTTACTGGATGAGCAGGGCCGGTCAGTGTCTGCGGGTCAGGCCGGAGAAGTGACCATTACGACGCTGGGTGTGGAAGGAATGCCCCTGCTGAGATATAAAACGGGCGACTTGTGTGTGGCTCACGAGGAGATCTGTTCCTGCGGTCGTCATTCTTTGCGATTATCACCTGTAATCGGAAGAAAAAAACAGATGATAAAATTTAAAGGAACCACTTTGTTTGCTCCTGCACTCTTTGATCTGCTGGCAGGAATGGAAGACATATCAGATTTTGTAGCCGAAGTCTATTCGAATGAAATTGGAACCGATGAAGTGTTACTTCACCTCTTACCATTGAAATATTCGGAAGAATCAGATCACCGCATCCGTGCTTATTTACAAGCCAAATTGCGGGTGACTCCACAGATCCGATATGAAAATGCAGAAACCATTCAACAACTTCAGTTTCCGGGAGTGGGGAGGAAGCCGGTGAAGTTTATTGATAAGCGGAAATCAGTTGACAATTGACCTCTATCGTTTATCGTATATCGTTTATCGTGGATCGTGGATCGTTGTGAAGTCGTGAGTTTGGCAGCAATTCATATAACATCAGGTTTAAACCTTTACTAGTGAAATTCATTATATTCTTCTTAACATTTCTTCAAACCAGTGAACTTATCCTGGCAAATACGGGCATAATCGATCTACGATACACGATCCACGACCCACGATTCCCGGCTCTCATCCAAGCTTCGACCATCAACTGTCAACCCCGCATTACGCGGGACAAGCTGCCAACAGATCTCGACCGCGCCGCCTTCTATAAAGCCATGGAATCTGAAAGCAAAACCCTGGTGGACGAACAGATTTCGGAACTGAATACGGCACCGGCAGATGTTAAAAATGCGTTCCTGGGGGCTATGATGATGCGGAAAGCGGGGATTGGGGGAAATCCGGCATCTAAATTGAAATTATTTAAACAGGGGCGCGCTTTACTGGAAGGAGCCATCGCAAAGGACCCGGATAACGCGGAATTCCGTTTTCTGAGGCTTATTATCCAGGAAAATGCACCCGGGGTACTGGGATATAAAAATGATATACAGAAGGATATTGAATTCATCCGGAAATCATATCATTCCATGCCCGAAGACCTGCAGAAAACCATCGCGGATTACAACAAAAAATCGAAGGTTTTAAAGCTGCAGGTTTCATAACTTCGAACCAACAATGGGCAAAAAAGTTTTAGCCGTATTTTATTCGCAGTCAGGCCAGTTAGAACAAATTATAGATCAATTTACCCTGCCAATGACCGAGGCGGGGGCAACCGTGGAAAAACTTCGCGTTTATCCTGCCCGGGCTTATCCATTCCCCTGGACAGGTAAATCATTTTTCAGCGTAATGCCGGATTGTGTAAACCAGGTTCCCGGTCAGCTTCAGCCGTTCAAATTTCAGGAAGCCCGTTATGACCTCATCATCCTGGGTTACCAGGCATGGTTTCTTTCGCCGAGTATCCCATCCAATACCATCCTTTTTGATCCGGGTTTCAGGGAGATTGCAAAGAATACACCTGTTATTACAATTACAGGCGCAAGAAATATGTGGCTCAGTGCGATGGAAAAAATTAAACCTGTTTTAAAATCAATGGATGCCCAATTGGTGGGAAATATAGCGCTGGTGGACCGCCATCACAACTTCGTGAGTTTTGTAACGATCTTTCACTGGATGTTCAAAGCGAAGAAAGACCGTTTTCTGAATATTTTTCCAGTTCCCGGAGTTTCGGAAGCTGATATACTCAATACAAAAAATCTTGGAACGACTGCGATTCCTTATCTTGAAAAATCGGATTGGCAGGGATTCCAGGAAGAAATGGTTAAACAGGGTGCTGTGCCAGTGAAATATAATTTGATGTTTATTGAAAGCAAGGCACGCAAGATTTTTAAGGTGTGGGCAGGCATCATTTCCAAACGCAAAAAAAGAGATGCCTGGCTTGTTGCATTCAAATATTATCTTTTAATTGCGCTATTTATAGCTGCCCCCATAATCCTGACAGTGGACGCGATTTTATTCAAACCATTTCTTTCCGGGCGCATAAAAAGACAAAAACAATATTATTCAGGAGTGAATTAATCCGGTAATGCAGATGGAGTTTAAAGATGTATATATTACAAAAACAGCTACTTATTTCCCCAACGAACCGATTTCCAACGATGAGATGGAAGAGTTCCTGGGTTTTATAAACAAAAATCCCTCAAAATCGAAACGAATCGTTCTGCGTAGTAACGGAATAAAGAACCGGTTTTATGCGTTGGACAAACAGGGCAATGCGACACATACCAATGCGGAAATGACTGCGCAGGCGATCAGAACCATGCTCGGTAACGATCCAAAGCAGATAAAGGAGATTGATCTGCTGGTTTGTGGCACATCATCTCCCGATCAGATCATGCCATCCCATGCCGTTATGGTGCATGGAGAATTGCCGGAAGCTGAGTCCATTGAGGTCGTTTCACCATCAGGCGTCTGTTGCGCCGGTATGCATGCTTTGAAATATGCCTATATGTCGGTCAAGACTGGCGACGCTCATCACGCGGTAGCTGCTGGTTCCGAGCGATTTTCTGCTTCACTTAAATCTCAGATATTTGAAGATGAAGCTAAGAAACTCAGCGAATTAGAAGAAAATCCTTATATCGGATTTGAAAAGGAGTTTCTGCGTTGGATGTTATCTGACGGCGCATCCTGTTTTTTATTGTCTGACAAAAAAAATGAAACCGGGTTTAGCTTAAAAATAGAATGGATTGAAGGCGTATCCTATGCCAATGTGAAAGAAGTGTGTATGTATATGGGTGGTGAGAAGTTGGAAAACGGGAAAATGAAAAGTTATCTGGATTATAGTCCGGAGGAAGCACAGGCGCGTTCGATCATGAGCATTAAACAGGATGTGAAACTGCTTGGCGAAAATATTGTTCCGCTGGGCGGAATTATGCTCTCAAAGCTGTTTAAGGAAAAAAACCTCAATCCGGCCGATGTAGACTACTTTCTTCCCCATATGTCCAGTGATTTCTTTCGCACCAAGATATTCGACCAGCTCAACATGAATGAAACGCCGATTCCTTATGAGAAATGGGTGATCAATCTGAGCAGCCTGGGGAATGTCGGCGCCGCCTCTGTATATTTTATGGTGGACGAAGTATTCAAAAGTGACAAACTGAAAGTCGGACAAAAAGTTCTGCTGCTTGTTCCTGAAAGCTCACGGTTCTCTTATATGTATGCGTTGCTGACAGTCGTATAGAAGCGTAAGGCTTAAAGCGTAAAGCTTAAAGCTGCTTTATGCCTTACGCTTTAAGCTTTAAGCAAAAACCGGATTCATGAAAAAAGAAGAACTCCCACAAGACCTTGGTGCGCTGGGTAAGATTACCGGTGAAGTCTGCTATGTAGTGGATGAATCCGGAAATTATACCACGGTGCTCAGCAATGGCTGGGAAGTAAAATCTTCGGCACTGGAAGTAGCCTGGAAGG
>DASSGT010000150.1:0-2553 GCA_035693345.1 Puia sp.
TATCCCTGATTCCATTTGCAACCGGTTGGATGGGTGAAAATCATTTTGCCCAGAATACCGTCGTTCTGTATGCTATTTTACTTCTGGTTTGCGGTCTTTCCTTTACCATCCTGCAGATCTGTGTTGAGAAGATAACAAAAAATAACCCCAAGCTTGTAGTGGCGTTTAACCGCGTCATGCAGAAGGGTATATTTTCCCTTGTTGCTTATTCCCTGTCGATTGTACTGGCCTATTATAATACTTTATTTTCGGCCATCATTTTTTGCATTGTAGCCATCCGATGGCTGATTCCTGACAGGAATATCGAAAAAGCTATCTCGAAATAAATCTATTCTGCACACATGTGATACCGGATCCAATACAGATGACTGTGGTTTTATAATTTTAAAACTGACAATTATTATAATGAAAAATTTCCTCGCTGGTTTGGGTTGTCTTTTTATATTTTCTTTTGGATTCGGGCAGGGTGCTGTTCATTTTACGATGGGGTTGTTACCCAATAACAGCTATGATCAGTCTGTAAACCAGAAAATACGAATCGAGCTGAATCTGGACAGTAGCACAGCTGATATGATTGAAAAAATGGAAGCAAATGGTGTAAAGAATCCTACTGTTCAGGAACAGGAAATCAATATGGAGGCTGTCACTGTATCAGGCAGTCTGAATAAACAAACCGGGAGAATTCCGGTAACTATGTCGATTATAAAATCGGATGGGAATCTGGCCAGTATGCTGACGCCGGAAACGAAATTTCTTGGTTCGACAAGGCTCAATGAAATGCCGGTTTATGATTCCATTTCCGGAATTACCCTGCAGGAGAACCAGAAACAGCAGATACTGAAAGCCATGTCCTCTCTTTCGCAGATTAATTTGCCCAACAAAAGCCTTGTTCCCGGTCAGTCAGATACATTACATACTCCCATCAGCATACCTGTGGGAAGCATTGTTATGAAGATGGACTATATAACAATTTATCATCTAAAATCAATCCGGGAAAAAACTGCTTTATTTGATGTGGACGCCAATTTTGTTTTGAACATGGAGGTAAAAGATCTTCCGATGTCCGGATACGGTTCGGGTAGCGGTTCTATGGAATATGATATGGAAAAGCATTACCCGGTCGTTTATAAACTCAAGTACAAGATCATCATGCGAATCGCAAGAGAGGGACTGATTCTGCACATGAATATGTTCAGCGATCTGAGCAGCCTATCAACAGTTCACTCTTTGTGAGTTTTTTATTCCCGCATTACAAAGTTGACATATCGATCACAAACCGATATTTCACGTCTCCTTTTAGCATACGATCGTATGCCCGATGGATGTCCTGTATGTTTATCAATTCAATATCCGATACGATTTGATGTTCTGCGCAATAATTCAGCATTTCCTGGGTTTCCGGCAAACCTCCAATCAAAGATCCGGCGATACTTTTCCTTCCTCCGATCAGATTAAAAGCGAATATCTGTGCGGGTGCGGGAGGTGCGCCCACGCAGATAAGTACTCCATTGGTTTTTAATAAACCGAGATATTCATTGTAATCGTGGGGAGCTGAAACAGTATCTAAAATAAAATCAAAATTTCACTGTATAGATTTCAGTTGTTCCGGATCGCTTGTCAGAACAAATTTATGCGCTCCCAGTTTCCGCGCATCTTCTCTTTTAGATGGCGAGGAGCTGAGCATGGTTACTTCTGCTCCGAATGAAACCCCGAATTTAACAGCCATATGCCCCAGGCCGCCCAGTCCGAGTACCGCCAGTTTATGCCCTTTCCCAACATTCCAGTGCCTAAGAGGTGAATAGGTTGTAATGCCTGCACATAAAAGAGGAGCTACATTCTGGATGGGAAGTTTGTCTGAAATTTGTAACACAAAATCCTGATCCGCCACGATCATTTTTGAATAGCCTCCATAAGTAGGAGTTTTTTTATCCTGTTCCAGTCCATTGTATGTAGGAGAGCTGCCGTTCAGACAATATTGTTCCAGACCTTCTTTGCAATTCTCACATTTTCTGCAGGAATCCACCAGGCATCCGACTCCGGCCAATTCACCCACTTTGAATTTTTTTACTTCGGATCCAATTTTGGAAATTCTACCAATGATCTCATGTCCAGGTACCATGGGAAATATCGAATTGCCCCACTCATTCCGTATCTGATGTAAGTCCGAATGGCAGACACCGCAATACAAAATATCAATTTGAATATCCTTCGGTCCTGGTGCCCGGCGCTCGAGATTCCATGGGCCCAGTGTACTTTCTGCATCCTGGGCAGCAAATGCTTTTATTTTTGTCATTTATTTTTTGAATGTTTACTACCGAACAATGAAAAATTAAAACATTTTAAACTGAAGATGAAGTTTACACAAACATGATGTCAGCTGATTTTACCAAAACGTGTGTTGATATAGTCCCAATTCAGAATTGACCACCAGGCGGTGATATAATCCGGTCTTTTATTTTGATATTTCAGATAATAAGCATGCTCCCATACATCAATGCCGAACAGGGGTTGTCCCTTGACCTCACTCAGATCCATTAGTGGATTGTCCTGGTT
>DASSGT010000151.1:0-2872 GCA_035693345.1 Puia sp.
CGGTTAACATCGCGTGCGCGGCCGGATATTCTGGATGCGGTGGCGTGGTGATGAGAGGCAGCCACCCGGTATCAATAAATCTGCGGATATAGGTTACCGGTCTCATCTGGTTATATTTGTACTTTGCTGCAAAGGTTACACACGTACCGTCTCTTTCTGCAATCCCGCATTTTGCATACACTTCTGCTGCTACGGCCAGTCCTACTTTTTTTGCAGCAATAATCTGGGTGACTGCTGAAAAATCATGACCGGGAGGCGTATAACCCAGACCGTTACCCTGGTCAATCCAGAAACTCGCAATATTTTTTTGTTCAGTGGTATTGGCTTTGCTCTGATCGTACACCTGCTTAATCATTTTGTAATAATCTGATCCCACGGTTTCGGAATATGTGAAAGGTGGTGGCGGAACGTTTATGGAACCATTGGCCGAAAAGAATAAACGGCCGGCGGATACATAAGGATTAATACCATTCGCGAACGCGGGGGGTGTGGGTTCCCAGGCTCCGGGAAAAACCGGTGGCACATATCCTGCATTCCCCAGATTGATATTATCGGTGAGCGACCAGTTATAAATAGCGGTGGCAACACTCCGACCGAATGCCTGTGAACGCCTGAATTTATCCGAATCGGGGTTCGTCGTTGAACCCTGATTATAGAGATTTTCCAGGGAATCAATACTGGTGTTGTTGGCGGTGGTCAGTCCCGTATTGAAAGAACGCAGCAGGCTGGCCATGGCGGCATTGGCACTGATGACCCAGTCATAACTGCTGAATTCTTCTGCTTCGGGCATCAGCGGCATCTGGTTCAGCTTGGAGGAAAGGCTTACCAGATGTCTATTCTCACCGCGAACAGCTTCATATAATCCGATCCCGATATACGCGAAGTTGACTCCGGCCAGGGCCGAATTTCTTTCCAGCAATATTCTCAGTTGCAGTCTGTACCAGTCGAGCGCAACATTTGCACTGGCTTTGGTATCCCTATCCGGATGGCCGTGATCGATAAACTCATTAAACTTCTGGCAGCTGCTGATGGTAAAAATGGCCGCGATGACAGCCATGATCAGAATTGACTTTTTCATGTGGAGAAAGTTTTAGGTGATTATGCGCCCCAAATCTATTCTCCGGGAATACTGGTTTATATACTCCAATTGGGTGAAAATGGCAGAAGCGGAGATTTATCGTAATTTCAGAATGACTTCATTGCTTTCCCTTAAGACCACCGCCATGCAACTCCACCGGATTTGTATAGTCCTTTTATACATTTTACTGTCCTTCTCAGGGCGTGGCCTCGCACAAACGGAGCATATTCATTTCAGGCATTTTTCAATGCCAAACGAATTGAGTTCTTATAAGGTGGTGAAAGTTCTGCAGGATCGCTACGGTTTTATGTGGTTTGCAACGCAGGACGGGCTCAGCAGATTCGACGGTAAGAATATGCGTATTTATAACAAGAGCGCACCAGCCAACCATATATTATCGGGTACGGATATCACGGATATACTGGAAGACAGCAGCAGAAATATGTTGTGGGCCATTTCCTCCTATGGCGGCCTGAATGGTATTGACCTGATTACCGGGAATGTAAAATACAGTTTCCCGGAATCAGACTCCGTGAATCATTTTAGCAATGCCTGGCTGAAATGCCTGGTTTTATTCCGGGATGAAATATGGATCGGCAGCTTTGACGGGATCACGATCATACATCCTGAAGAGAAAGGTTTTATAAAACCGATCGCCGTTCCGTTTCAACAATCCAATAAAAACGAGGCTTTCGACATCAATCTGATGTGGGTGGATGAATACGAAAGGATTTGGGTATTCGTGGCCAATTACGGACTGATTGTCTATTCCGGTAAAGATCATGCGATGGTGGCATATTTTGATTTGGCCACACTCCATCTCGAAGAGAACAATACGGGCAGGCAATTCCATGATTGCCTTCATATCGCAAAGGACCAGCTGCTGCTCGCCACCAGCCAGGGAATAAAAAGAATCCGGTATCAAAAAGATAATTCGCTGGAAGTATCCGAAGAAAAGATACCGGGAGAGGTAGATAAAGAAATTACTTCACTTCAGCAGGACAGCAGCCAAAATCTTTGGTTTGCAACGAACGAGGGGCTCTTCAAATTCGAAGCCGCCAACGATCATAAAACAGCTATCCGTGACGACAACCGGGCGGATCAGCATACCTGGCTCGGTTCTGTCAATTCCATTTTTTTTGACCGTCAGCATAATCTCTGGCTGGGAACCATATATGGCGTGGCGGTGGCTGCCAATCCGCATCCGGTATTTCAGAATTTTTTTCAATCCTCCGATTTTAAAGCAGTGATCAACAGGGCCTACTATGTTTTTCCTTATAATGATTCTGTGGAATTTGTCTGCGCGGAGGATGGATTTTACCGGGTAGATAATTCATCAGGACATATTTCGCAAATTAAAAGCGGTAGTTCGTTCTCCTTTATGTTTCAACATCCCGATGGAAATCTGATTGTCAGTTTGGAAAACCACCTCTTTATTTTCCGTCCGCCCGATCGCTTTATAGAAATTGAAAAGAGATATCCTGAGTTCTCATCAATAAAAAGTCAGAATATCAATAGTGCGGTGTATTGTGGAGATTCTGTCGCATTGCTGGGAAGCGAGGATGATAAGGGTGTTTATTCCTGGAATTTCAAACTTCATTCGATCGATATCATCAACAGCCAATCCGCTTCCCCTTTAAAAAGCGATATCGTGAATACGGTATACAAAGATCATTCAGGCAGGATATGGATATTGTCGGATAATTCATTTGCCCTCTATTATCCGGAGAATAAAAAACTAATCAACTACAAATTAAAAAATCCGGGAACCGGGCAGCCGCTGAATCTTTTCTT